>CALLLZ010000482.1 GCA_938008005.1 uncultured Marinicella sp.
CCACAACCAGATACAAGGCCCAAACTTTGTTATTCGAGTAATGTGACGGAAATTGTTGCTCCCGATATTGTTCAGGGAGAAACTTCTGGTGCTTTAGGCTCTGATAACTTTTTGAGTGTTCCTGCTCCATCGGTAGGTACAAGCCAAAGTGGTTGGGCATTGATTGAGGTTTATGAAGGTCAATTTGATCAAGACAAACGAATGATCCCAGTAACTGGAATCGGCTATAGAGGGCTGCCAATGGCCGGATTTATGGTACAACAGTTCACAAATCCTGGAGCAGCCAATGGGTTGTTGGCACATTATGCTGGCTTGTTTACTCACAAAGGTTTGATGGTTGCAGGTAATTTAGGTGAGGACCTTGTTTTTAGGCATGCTTTTGAATAAATAGCCAATATGTGTTGTTTAAAGTAAACAATAAACGCAGGGAACAGTTAAGCAATTAAAGACCAATCAATTGCTTAACTGGCCTTTGCGATGAGGGCCTTTTATCTAGATAATTTCTAAATTAGCAAATTTAACCGCCAGTACTTTTGGGCCAATGTCATTAAATTGGACCAATACCTGTAGGTAATCACCTTTGCCGCTCATGTCAGTGATGACGCCGTCACCGAAACTTTTATGACGAACATTTTGACCCAGTTGATACGGTGAATCTGGTGTACTTTGAGCCTGTGATCTGTATGGTGTGTGTGCACCGTGTTGTCCGCTACTGTATGTCGTTGGATGGATGTTGCCACGCAATTGTTTAACCAGTTCTTTGGGAATTTCTCGCAAAAATTGAGACGGTTGGCAGGCGTTGATTTTACCGCGCATGCGTCTGGAAGTGGCGTAACTGAGGAATAATTTTTGTTCTGCGCGGGTGATGCCAACATAGGCCAAGCGCCTTTCTTCTTGTAATTTGTTATGATCTTCCATGGAGTTTTGGTGGGGAAATAAGCCCTGTTCCATACCTACCAAAAACACCACAGGAAATTCAAGACCTTTGGCTGAATGCAAGGTCATCAGTTGTACATGAGGTTCATCAACTTTGGTGGTATCACCGGCATCTAAGCTGACTTGAGAAAGGAATGAGCTTAGAGGGGTTAAGCCCAGAGCTAAATCTTCGTCTGAAACTTCAAACATTTCTGCGGCATTGATTAACTCATCTAAGTTTTCTAATCGTGTTTGGGCTTTTTCTGGTGGTTCTTTGAGGTAGTGGTCTTTTAAGGCAGTGCGTTCAATGATGTCAGAAAACAGTTGGGCAAGGTTTTGATTTTGGCTTTGGTTATTGGGTGGTGATTGGAGGTTGTGATTCTCAAGCTCGTCAATCATGTTAACAAAAGCAGCCAGTGAAGTGGCTGCTCGGTTACTGAGCTTACCGTCTTTTACCAGTTTTTGTCCTGATTCCCATAAACTGCTTTGTTCCATCTGTGCATAGTTACGGATTAAATTAATGGTTTTGAGTCCCATGCCTCGAGTAGGGGTGTTAATGACTCTTTCAAAACCGATGTCGTCATGGCGGTTGTTAACCAAACGCGCATAAGCCAATACGTCTTTGATCTCCATGCGTTCAAAGAATCGCAGACCGCCATAAATTTGGTAAGGGATGCTGCGTTTTAGCAGCGCTTCCTCAAGTAACCTGGATTGTGCGTTAGAGCGATAAAGAATGGCAACATCATTGGCATTTATGGGGTCTGCTCCTGTGGTTTCAGCCAGCAAGGCTTCAATGGTTTCGCCAACAAAAAAAGCTTCATCAAACTCAGAATGTGAACCATATACACCGAGTAAATCACCTTTTTCTTGAGCTGACCATAAATCTTTACCAAGGCGTTTTTTGTTGTTTGAAATCACACCATTGGCAGCATCAAGGATGTTTTGGGTGGAACGATAATTTTGTTCCAGCTTATACATGGCAGTATCAGGATAGAGGCTTTGGAAGTCCAAAATATGTTCCACTTTGGCACCACGCCAGGCATAGATGGATTGATCGTCATCACCAACCACCAGTACCTTGTTATTCTTCCCAGCCAGTAACTGAATGAATGCGGATTGGATGGCATTGGTGTCTTGAAACTCATCGACAAGAATATGTGAGAATCGTTGGCGGTATTTTTTTAATACATCACCATCGTTCAATAACAGCTCATGAGCTCTCAGCAACATTTCAGAAAAATCAACCAAGCCAGCGCGTTGACAATGATCATCATAGTGGCCAAAGACTTTAATCAAAGTTTGGTTGTTGAAATCTCCATAGTCATCAACCTCGTGCGCCCTGAGACCATCATTTTTCATGTCATTGATGAAACCTTGTACAGTTCTCGGAGGCCATTGTTTTTCATCCAACTCTAAGTCACTTAAACAGCGCCTGATTAGTCGGTATTGGTCATCGGAATCAAGGATTTGAAAGTTTTTTGGTAAGCCGGCAGCTTCGGTGTTGATTTGTAATAGTTTCAAAGCGATGCCATGAAAGGTGCCAATCCACATATCTCGGATTTCACGTTTCAACATAAAGGCAATCCGATTACGCATTTCGGCAGCGGCTTTGTTGGTAAAGGTTACGGCGAGGATGCTGTAAGGTGATACGAATTCTGCTGAAATTAACCATGCAATGCGGTGCACCAATACCCGGGTTTTACCACTGCCAGCACCAGCTAAAACCAGTGCATGTTGTGCTTCTGTGGTTACAGCCTCGGCTTGATTTTCATTGAGGCTTTTCAGGATGTCTTCGGTATTGAGTGTCATATGATTGGTGTTATATTTATAGGTTTTATATTTTGGGGTTACAGCAGTTGTTGTGCATGGCTGGTGAACTCGAGGTTTATTGTAGCGTAATCCTGGCCCAATTGATGACGTAAATCACGTTTGATATCTGCTAAACCTTGGGGTTTGATTGGAAAGTGATTCACTGGTTGTGAATCGGGTATATGTACTGCTATAACTACAATTCCGGCTTGTGGATGTGCGTAATGGATGACTGTAGATTCTGATACGTTTGATTGCCTATTGACTTGTTCTGTCCAGTAAGATTGTTTGATGTGGTTGGTTTCAAACTCACCCAAGCATATTTTTTCTTTTTTATCAAAAACAGGAGGCCAATTTTGGGTTTTGAAGGGTTTTATTTCTAACCCATGTGCCCTAAAAGCACCTAATGACAACCTTTGGGCCATCAACCAATTGATGTATTCATCACTTTCATTGGTTTTGAAGTATTGATGGAATTGACTCCATGAGAATGCAGGGGTAAACAGCAGGTGATCAATTAAATAAAAATGGTTATTTGTTTCAGTCTGTACAGCGGTTTTGGGTGCTTTGCTCACTAAGGCCATTTCAATCACTTGCCATAAATGTGACAATCCCATTTGCTCATAATGGTTGTGCATCATCGCCACTAAATCCAGATAAGTCATATAGTTGGCGTGGCGGATGGTGACATCCAATAACTGGCTTAATTGCGCGTAAGTTGGAGGTGAAACCATGCCTTTGTGCATTAAATCAGCCTCAAATCGTTCGGCTAAGTCTAAATCATGGGTGAATAGGCAAAAGGGAAAGTGAAGCAGGGTTTGTGAACTGTGTTGTGGTTGTAAACCATCTGGCATGCTACCATTACTCTTTGATGAATCGGCTCCAATGGAAAGGATTTGATCGGCATTGAGTTGGCCTTGAAAAGCGGCTGAAGCGTATTGGGTGATGCTTCTTTGAATTGGGAATTTGGGTTGCAACAGTTGTTCAGAACTGAAGGCTGCACCACAAAAGACCAGGGCAGATTGTTGGGTTACTTTTAATACTGCATTCAAGTCTTTGGCTACCCATGCGGTTAATTCGCTGGCTTGGACTTTATTCAATGTTTGATTGATGGGTGCTTGGCATTCTATGGTTAGCATGCCATCACAGCTATAAGGGTAATTCATTGGTTATTAGACATTGTATTCAGTTTTTTTCAAATGGGTCGGTGTCTTGTTCCGGTTCACTGAACCAAGGCGTAACTACTTGAGAAAGTTCATTTGTACCCATTCTGCGTAGTGCTGAGAACACTTGACAAGTGGTTGATTGACTGTATTTTCTAATCTCTTTATTGACTTTCATCAAAGTTCTTTTGATGTCATTGTTATTTAGCTTATCTGCTTTATTTAATAGAACATGAGAGTGTAAACCGGACTGATCGGCCCATGTAAGCATTTGTTCATCAAATATTTTCATTGGATGTCTGATGTCCATAATTATCACCACTCCAATCAAACTTTCTCGGTTCATTAAATATGAATCAATCTCTTTTTCCCAATGTTTTTTCATTTTTTTGGGTACTTTGGCATAACCATAACCCGGTAAATCAACCAAGCGTTTGTTGGGTTTAAACTCAAAACAGTTGAACAGTTGTGTGCGACCAGGAGTTTTCGATACTTTTGCCAAGCCTTTGTGGTTGGTTAAGGCGTTGATGGTGGTGGATTTTCCCGAGTTGGAACGTCCTGCAAAAGCAATTTCCATGCCATCATCATCAGGTAATTGACTGGTTTTATAAGCACTGATTAAAAATTCACAGTTGGAAAACAGATTTGACATGCAAGCGAGGGTTTCAAAAGTGGGTATTTTAAATGAGATGGACTAAATTTGATATGCTTGGAATGGTTGATTGGGCTATAATACGGCGTTTTTGAAGAAATGAAACCATCAGGGGTTTTTATGCAACGAAATATGATTAAACTTTTAATGCCAGCTCTATTGTTGATGTCCTTCAATCTTATGGCTGAAGGTAATGTCGATAAAGGTCAATCACTATCTGGTACTTGTGCGGCGTGTCATGGTATGGATGGTAATAGTGTTAATCCCATTTGGCCTAGTTTGGCCGGTCAACACGAAGCTTATTTAGGTCGTCAAATTAAACTTTTTAGAGATGGTCAGCGTGAGAACGCAATGATGGCACCGATGGTTGCAAGCCTTTCTGATCAGGATGTTGCTGATTTAGCTGCATACTTTGCAGCTCAAAAGCTTAAGTTGAAGGCGGCCAATCCTGACTCAGTTGAATTGGGTAGAAAAATATATCAAGGTGGAGATAAGGAGCGCAATATCCCAGCTTGTATGTCATGTCATGGCCCAACAGGTCAAGGTAACCCATTATCTGGATATCCGGTATTGGCTAATCAGCATGCGGCTTATACAGTCATTCAACTGAAAGCTTATAAAACTGGAAAGTCGATGGTAGATAAAGATGATGTAAACGGGCAGATTATGGCTGATGTAGCACGTTATATGACTGAGGAAGAAATTGATGCTGTAGCGAGTTACGTTCAAGGTTTAAAAGCGGCTCAATAATTTTGTTATT
>CALLLZ010000483.1 GCA_938008005.1 uncultured Marinicella sp.
TGTGCAAACCAGGCAGGAGAAGACAATCGCAATGTGGCTAAAATGTCTGCGCTTTTGGCGGGTTTGCCTACTAATGTAGCAGGGATGACCCTCAATCGTTTGTGTGCTTCAGGTTTAGATGCCATAGCTACTGCAGCAAGAACCATTGCATTTGGAGATGCAGAGGTAATGATAGCTGGTGGAGTCGAATCGATGTCTCGTTCTCCATTTGTGATGCCTAAAGCCACTTCTGCGTATTCAAGAAAAGCAGAAGTATTTGACACCACCATGGGATGGCGATTTATTAACCCTAAGCTGCAGCAACAATATGGCACCGACTCAATGCCAGAAACTGGTGAAAATGTAGCAGAGAAATTCAAAATAAGTCGAGAAGACCAAGATTTATTTGCTTACCGCAGCCAACAAAAAACGGCTGTTGCTCAAGAACAAGGTATCTTTAAAGAAGAAATAATACCAGTTGCCATACCGCAGCGTAAAACTGATGACTTAATTTTTGATACCGACGAACACCCAAGAGCCAGTACCCAGTTAGAAAAGTTGGCGCAATTGAAAACACCTTTCAAAACCAATGGTACAGTAACAGCAGGTAATGCTTCTGGTATCAATGATGGTGCGTGTGCATTATTAGTTGCCTCAGAAGAGGCGGTGGAAAAGTATGGTTTAAAACCTTTGGTCAGATTTATTGGAGCCAACGTGGCTGGTGTTGATCCTGATGTGATGGGCATTGGTCCAGTGCCTGCGACTAAACAACTCTTAAAGCGTTATGATCTCTCAATTGATGATGTGGATGTCATTGAATTGAATGAAGCTTTTGCATCCCAAGGCTTAGCCGTGATACGTATGTTGGGATTAAAAGATGATGATGCACGTGTTAATCCAAATGGTGGGGCCATTGCTTTAGGCCATCCTTTAGGTATGTCTGGCGCCCGATTGGCTTTAACTGCGGCCAGAGAATTACAAAGAACACAAGGTCGTTATGCTGTATGTACGATGTGCATAGGCGTGGGGCAGGGTATGTCTATGTTGTTAGAGCGAGTTTAGATAAAAATCAATTAACTACTGCTTATTTAGGGTACACACATAGAGTCAATTCATATTGATAATTTCTATAGAATTGACTCTATGTTGGTGTAAACTTATTATCTTCAAGTGTCTCTATTCATTCAAACTCATTTTTGAAAATCAAGTCGTTAGATGGCAATGTTGCAATTCCACCGTTGTTGCTCGAGTCACTGTTATTATTAGGAAATTCATCAATTTCATTTGATTGCGCATTGACTGTAAGATTGAAAGCACCCTCCTGATTTATTTTATATACTAGGGTCATATTTTCATTTTGGAATAAGTCAATTTCAGAGATACTACAATGCAGTGTTTGACATGACTGTCCATCGGCCCATGATAAAGTTAAATTCTCAGTTGTATCGGTTATATTGACATCGGTGATGTCATTGGGGCCGTTATTGTAGACCGTTAAATCATATTCGACTTCTTGGCCAACGTAAAAGGGGGGCTCTGAAACTAAGTCAAGTGTCACAGCAGTATCGGATGCGGCTTGTAATGTTTCAGTGATAATGACCTCATTGTCTGAAAGATTGGGATCATATTGACCAGGTGTTGCAAAAACACGATGGCTTATGTTGTCAATGACTCCCGGATTGAGAACTGGAGCGAACATTTGAAAAGTTAAATCCATGGTAGTTCCGGCAGCTATACTCGGAATCATACAGGGGAAGGTTCCGTTACAAAATCCAAGATCAATATATTCAGCACCTGGAAATTCCGTCCATAGCTGTATGTTGGTGGCATCATCTAGTGCGGTAATACTGATATCAAAAGCTAAATATTGAGAAGAATAGAAAGGTGCAGATTGATTCAGTTCCATGCTGATTTTGATGTCGGCATTAGATATGGCACCATTATTTTGTTGATCATCAATATTATTTAGCAAATTGATGTCTACTTGTTCACTACTGACAGTGCCAATGGCATTGAATTGGCCTTGAGTGATTTGAGCTGTAATATCAATAATTTCATTGCTGCCATTGAGTATGCCATTGATGACACAGTTTTGATTTGGTGTTGTGTCACAACCCATATAGCTGATATTATTTAACCCGAAACCTTGAAAGTTAAACATGACTTGAGAAGCAGTAGATTGTCCTGCATTGAATAAATTAGCTCGGTAAGTAACCGTTTGACCGGTAAAATAGGGTGGTGGAGTGACTAAAGACATTGTAACTGACGTATCAGCACCTTCGTTGATATCAAATGTAACAGAAGTTAGATTGTTTGCTTCAACCGGGTCTTCATGAGTTGATGCTGGAGTAGAACGAGACTCCATGGTCAAACTCATGGGGCTGTTAAATGGGCTACCTACAGCCATTTCTACAGGAATATAAGCTTGTTGGCCTGCCGCTAAGAAGTCAAGTACACATGGAAAAGTATCGCATTGTGTTGAGTCAATGCCTTGCACGAATAACTGCTCAGTGTCTATATCTACTTCAATATTACTGGCATCACCTGGCCCATTATTAATGACACGCATAAACACTGATACGTCTTGTGAACCAGCGTATGGCTCAGGTTGCGAAAAGACAATTTCAGTACTTACATCGGCAATTGCAGTCACCTCAAAAGCACCCACATCACAGACTCCTATGCGATCTTCCCCACGTTGATCAAGGGCCAAACAATGGTTGATGTCGCCAGCATTAATGGCTGAAGAGTTGAAACTTAAAGCACGTGTTTCGGTGGGTCCGCCATTATCGGCAAGTGGGCCTATACCTGATATGAGCCCATTATTTGGTAGGCAGTTAAATAATGGGTTTGTTCCACCAAATAATCTCATATTATGTGTATTTAAGTTGATACTGGTGTTGTCTAAAAAACATTCGCCATATATAGAGTTGCTTATATTCAGTATAGAATCATTGATGCGTGTTCTACCAATGATGGTGTTGTGGTTTAGGCCAACAAATGAACCATCGGTGAGTGACAATGCATAAAATTCAATTGCATTAGCAGGATTAAACGTGCTGTTTTCGATGTTGACTACAGTTTGCTTGCCAGCAATTCCAGAACGTTCTTCGTTGAATAAGCTGTTTGCAACAGTCAATTCACCACCATTCATATAAATGCCGCTGTTGTGATTATTTTTGAATGTTGATTCAATTATTGAGACTTCAGAATTTACGGCATAAACGGTAGATGCAATCCAAATGGCCGGAGCTCCCGTTGATTCGATGTCGTTATTTCTCAATGTAGACTGGTTTATATTCAAGACGCCATTGTAGATGGCTATGGCCGAACCGCTCGCATCAGCTATGAATGAAGAACCAATTAAAGAGTCATTTAAATTAACTGTTGCATTCATAACGTTCAGGGCCCCACCAGGTCCACTGAAGAAATTACTTTTGGCATTGATTAAATGTACGCGGTTAAAGGTAACTGTATTGTTGCCTGTAACCTTCATGATCTGATGGTCGTCATCTCCTGAAATAAGGAAACTACCGCCAGTGCTAGCGGATTGAAATGTAATGTTTGACGTGATGGTAGGTAACGTGTCATCAATTGTGACCAACCAATCATCTGGCGCAATGATGATATCGGAACCTGAACCAGCTGAACAGTTACCCCGAGGTGCATTGGCATTGGCGCTTTTGATGGCGTCCTTCAGAGAACAACCATTGGGGCCAATATTGATGGTTGCCGCATCTAGGTTGCCAATAATGCTGATTAACATGATCAGGCCAAGTAGTGAAGAATGGGCTTTATTTATAGATTTCAACATAACCATTTTAGAGTATTTGTGGAAATCATTATTTTCAGTTATGTGGCGTTATATAACTTGAAAAAAACATGAAATCTATATGAAATTTAAGTGATTACTCATCAAATCAATAGTGAAGTCAGGAAGTGTGGGCTTGACTTACTGTCTACAGTGGTTTTAAGACCAAGGTGCATGAAGGGTGTTGCAATAAAAATATAACAACATTGTTGGGTTATAAAATGCCACCTTATGCAACTTTTAAAGGTGGTTCTGAATCATCCTATATAATCATTTTTCTGCCATCGTAGTTATGTTAACCAGAGTGTTTGGATGATTGACTGTTGACTCAAATTTTTACGCAAACTTGACTCACAACAGGTTAAAATAATGACTTCT
>CALLLZ010000484.1 GCA_938008005.1 uncultured Marinicella sp.
GAATGGACGAAAATATGTGGCATTGTTTAACGGCTATCGTAATGAGGGTAGGCCTGGAAGTAATGCGTATCGAATGATGAAATTTGATCGCAATGACATTATGTTGCCTGATTTGGATCAAGAGATTGCAGATCTGGATGAAAAGTCCAAATCATCTATCGAACTAATGGAGTCAGATGATCTGAAAGAACGGGCTCAGTTTCAATGGAGGTTAAGTCCAGCATTTTCTGTTCTGATCTTGTTTGTGTTGGCTGTGTCATTGGCAAAAACATCCCATAGAGAAGCTAAGTTTATTAATTTAGTGCTGGGGATTTTGGCATATATCTTCTTGGTCAATTTACTGACCATTGGTCATTCAATGTTAGAGCAAGGTAAGTTGCCCATTAGTTTGGGTTTATGGTGGGTGTATTTTATTGTGGGTGGATATGCGATGTGGAGAATTCGCCGACTAGACGGGCCGAGTGTGTCAACAGCGTTAATTAGTGAGCAGAAAAAAAGAACAACTTAATTATGAGCATATTAACCCGCTATATTTTCAAAACGCTTTCATTTGGCTTGTTGATGGCAGTTATGTTGCTGTTAGCCATTGATGTGCTGTTTAATTTAATTAAAGAGTTGAATGATATCACCAGCGTCTACACACTTGGTGATGTTGTTTTTTATGTGATGCTTACTATTCCCAGTAAAATCTATGAATTATTTCCTGTCAGTGTGGTGGTGGCTGTGGTGGTTAGTTTGGGTGCATTGGCCAATGGTTCTGAATTAGTGGTGATGTTGGCTTCTGGTGTTAGTAAGTTGAAAATAGCCATGACTGCGCTTTTTTGTGTTTCTGTATGGTTGGTGTTGGTGGTTTTAATGGGGGAATATGTGGGGCCAAACGGTGATCAAATGGCTCAGCAGTTTCGCAATGAGCAAATCTCCCAAGGTAAAGCAACCTCAGCAGCACAGGCGATTTGGTTGCGAGATGGTGAGATAATTTTTCGTACCAACCAAATGAAAAAAAACTCAGGCAATGATTCATATGAGTTGATAGATGTAACCGTGTTTGAGCTGAAGGATAAAAAACTGGTTCAAGTGTCTGAGGCCAAATCAGCTGTTTTTTCAGAGCAGCGTTGGACATTAAGTGACCTAAAAGTGTCTGTATTTGATGAAAAAGGTGTTGGCACTAAGCAACTTGATAAACAGCAATGGGCGTCAAGAATTAAGCCTGAAATACTCAATATCAGCACCACACGGCCTAAATATTTAAGTATAAGAGATATCAAGAAATTTCAACAGTTCAATGCTGCCACTGGTTCCTTGCAATCATCGTATCAAATTGCACAATGGTCTAAAATGGCTTTTCCACTGTTGGTGTTGACCACAGCATTGTGTGGAATCATGGTGTTGTTTGGGCAAATCCGATCAGGTGGTTTTGCTCAAAGGTTGGTGGTGGGTATTTTGATTGGTGTGGTGGTTTATTTGATCAATAAGACTTTATTGAATGTGGGTGAGGTTTATCATATTAATCCATTTGTTGTTACAGTGCTCCCAGCTCTTGTGTTGTTTTTCGTCTTGCTAATGCAGCTGTCTGGTAGGTTGCGAGCTTGAAGTTGATTTATTGTATGAGTTCATTCTAATCATTCAATTTTGAATTGACTTGAAGGTCGATAACTTCTTTCCCGCAAGCTGCATCCATCCATGTAACCTTGTTGGTACTGAACTTTCTACTCCATAACCCCAGTCCCAGCAGTAATGTAGAGGCTAAACCCGCCCCAAATCGCAATGTTGCTTGTTGCCAATTCATTAGATGGTGATCTTGTATGCCAATTTTCCAGGCGCGCATACCAAGTGTTTGCCCACCTTTTTTCCATGAATAAGTGAAGTATAAAAACACTTCTAAGAACAATATTAATTGCATCCATAGTGTTCGTGGTTGAACTTCATTTCCTTGTCTGATCAGAACCAAAATTAAAGAAGTTACCAAGAAAAGGGCTAAAATAGGAAATATGTCGTAGATTAGGGCGGCCACGTGTTTCCAAAGTTTACTTTGTTTCATTTTTTGTATTTCATAGCTAAAGCATTGAGGTGCATGGATTTTAAAGAAAATTGTTGGTGATTGGTAATAAAAAAAATCTTAAATTTATGTAATTATTACTTTAATTTTTTAAAAAAGGCAGTTATTCTTGTTCACCACTAAGTCGAGTGCGGGCTAATTTTTGACAAAATTTAAGCATGTAGTTTTGTTGAAATAAAAGGTCTCCACATTTTCTTAATCACAATTTTAATGGAAGGGAAGGTATGTTGATATCTCAAATTTCTAAAGTTAGTTGCACCAAGAGTTTGGTGTTTTTGGCTTTAATGGTAACTTCAATGGCAAGTTTTGCTCAGTTACAAACGGCTGTACAGGTGGTGACTAACACCAATAATGCAGCAGAAAGTTCACAAAATAATATAGATCGCCTCAATGATCAAACGGAAGAGTTATTGGTTCAATACCGAACTGTAATTACTGAAATTGAAAGTTTAACAGTTTATAACGAGCAGTTAGAGGCCGTGGTTAACGATCAAAACTCGCAAATCCAAGGTATGAATTCACAAATGACTGAGTTGGAATCAACTAACAGAGCTGTTGTGCCTATGGTGATTGAAATGGTTGATATGTTAAGAAAAATAATTGATGCTGATATACCTTTTAGGATTAATGATAGACTGGCTCGAGTGGCTCAATTAGAAAACATGCTCAATACATCCAATGTAACAACTTCGGAAAAATACCGCAAAGTTACTGAGGCTTATCAAATCGAATTGGATTATGGTCGATCAGTTTCGACATATCAAGCCGAGATAGATGGTGGTGTTCAAGTGAATTTCTTACAAATTGGAAGAACTGCTCTGTTATATCAAACACTGGATGAAAAGCAGTCTGGCTGGTACAACCCTCAGACTAAATCATTCGAATTGTTGGATGATAGATACAATTCTTCAATCAAAGAGGGTATTAGGATAGCAGCTAAGCAAGCCGCACCTAACTTAGTAGGTTTGCCCATTTTGTTTCAAGTTTCAGGAGAGTAGGACATGAGAAAATACGTCATTATATTATTAACTCTGGGCTTGATGTCATCGAGTATTCAAGCGCAAGATATGTCACTTGACCAGTTGCTTAAAGTGGTTCAACGTGCTGCATCTGAATCTTCAGCTGCCAATAAACAACGTGAAGCAACTTTTAAACAGCAGCGTGATCAACAAAGCCGTTTACTTTCTGAAGCCCGTGCACAACTCAATGCATTAGAGAGAAGAACCGAAGCCTTGAAAGTTGCTTTTGATGAAAATGAATTGACACTTGCTGATTTAGAAACTACTTTGGCTGAACGCTCTGGTAACCTAGGTGAAATGGCCGGTAGTGTTAAGGTATTGGCAGGAGATTTACGCAGTGCTATTGAAGAGTCAATGACATCTGCAGAAATTGATGGTCGAGTCGAGTTTTTAACTGAATTGGCTTCGCAGTCAAAATTGCCAAACATTCAAGAATTGCGTCAGTTATGGGTGGAAATGCAACGTGAAATTGTTGAAGAAGGTAAAATTTCTAGATTCACCACAAATATTCGTGATGAACAAGGTGAAATTGAGAATAACGTAACGGTCACACGTGTTGGGACATTTAATGCCTTTGACTCTGATGGTAATTTCTTGGTTTGGAAATCTGCCAATGATGCCAATAACAGTTCTGGTAAAGGCGAGTTGCAAAGATTGCTTAAACAGCCTCCTGGCGAATATGCCAGCCAAGCAAGAGCATTTGTCAATGCCGCTCCTGGTTCGGTAGCTCAAGTACCAGTTGATTATACACGTGGTACGATCCTGCAATTAGTGGTTCAAACTCCCAGCATCGAAGATAAAGTAAAAGAAGGGGGCCCAGTTGGTTATGTGATATTGGCCTTGGGTGCTTTCGGCCTCATAATTGCTTTGATTAAATTCTTTATGCTTTTTGCATCTGGTAGCAAGATGAAGTCTCAGTTGAAGAAAAAGCAACCAAATCAAAACAATGCTTTGGGTCGTATTATGTCGGTTTATACTGAAAACCCAGATTCAGATATTGAAACCATGGAGCTGAAGCTAGATGAAGCCATTCTTCGAGAAACAGGGCCATTAGAGTCAGGCTTGTCATTTATTAAGGTCTTGTATGTAATTGCTCCTCTCATGGGTCTATTGGGTACGGTAGTTGGTATGATTCAAACCTTCCAGATGATTACATTAATGGGAACAGGTGATCCGAAAACTATGGCTGGCGGTATTTCTATGGCGTTGGTAACTACAGTTTTAGGCTTGGTTGTAGCCATTCCTTTGACTGTGCTTCATTCAGTTCTGCAATCTATGGCAAGGAAACAAACTCAAGTTCTAGAAG
>CALLLZ010000485.1 GCA_938008005.1 uncultured Marinicella sp.
TCATTGCTGCCCAACACCTCTTCTTTGACCAATTGTCCAGTAACAGGATCATACGCGTAAGCAGAATTCCGAACCTTGCTGTCATAAGTGCCATCCTCGGCAGGATTCACGCTGTAAATCAGGCGCTTCTCAGTGGTGCTTGAGCTGGCCAAACGACCCAGCAGCCAATCATCATTGTTATCCGCGTAGGTGTTGTTGGTAATCTTGGAGAGTACAAGTTTTTGACCAGCCGTGCCACAAATGGCTCCCAAACCCTGATCAATGGTCGGTTCTGCTGTGTCGGCTGGACAGGTTCTGACATAGCTTTGGGTGATGTTACCGTTAAGCACATCAGTCGCTGAGTAGGTAAAGTCCGAGATCATCACTTTATGACCTGAAATGCCATTGATTGAATAACCTTCGGCTAGGCCCTTATCCCCTTGCACATTTAAGTGGTTACTTTTTTCATAGCTCCGTTTGAGGTAAGGCCAAACTGATTTGTGATTATCCATCAACACAAACTCTTTATTGGCATAGAAAGATTTGCTGTATGACAGCAAACCGGTGTTGTGATGGTCCACTTGTGTCACGTAAGGCATACCAATGTAAGGAAACTCTTGCAGGTAGTCTGTTCTGGTGGTGATCTCGTGATAAGGGTCAATACTTAACACCGCGGCAAATCCGAGTGAACCACGACCACCGCCTTGAACTTTAAACCCTTCATAAGCATAGGTCATATAAGACATGGTGCTGGGGTCGTTGAAACTTGGCGATGATTTACCGACCTGATCAACCAAATACATCGGTGCCATAATATCGAACACCGGAGAACCGTTGCCATAATCAGTGAGTAAATTCAAACTGTCAACTGACCGGGTGTAAATGGTTGATGTAGGGTCAACCGCAGATTTATATGAAACGTTGATGGTGGATTGTAAGGCTGTATTCTCAACCGGGTTATTGAAACTGGTGATCTTGTTACGAGTCTGCCAGTTGTTGTTACCCAGTTGTACAACCTGTTCTAACTTGGTTTCATCCTGGGTGATTTTTCTCAACAAGCTGAAATAATCATAATGACCATCTCCATTGATGTCCCAGAAAGCGTTGTTGTAATCCTGAGGTAGCCGATCATTTCTGAGCACCAAACCTGGGTCTTTCTTGGCATACCAAGCTTCTATACCCGTACTTCCAGTGTTACTGAAACCAAAGCTGCCATCATCTGGCTGTAAGCCATAACGATACAGTTGATAATAACTGGTGGTATTACCACTTGAGTTAACCAAAGAGGGTACCAATGCATCCAGATCACCGTCTAAGTCATAGTCTACAAACTGAGTGAGGTATGTTATTGCACACGCATTGTCATCAAAGTCCTTTCTGTCTCTCGTGTCACAAACACCGTCACCATAAGTGTTATTGGCAGAATAAAAACTCGGCACCATGTTTCGATAAGAATCAAAAATCACTTTGTTGAAATCGAATGAACCCACTGAAGTATTTGCGACATTGTTCATGGTCGCAGTTTGAAACTGACCAGTATGTAAATAATAATATATAGCACCATAAGTACTGAATGACACCAAGTCCCCCAATGAATCACCGTTGACGTCCAAGATCCTGACGCCTCCTCCGGATTCATTGATTCTAAAACCACAACCTTGATTGGTTGGTGTCAATGAATCGCCCTGACAAATGACATTCTCTGGTTCAGAATTGTTACTTGAGTTTGAATCAGAAAAGTTATTTATGATTCCTAGCCTGCCGGCAAAATTGAAAGTCGGTTGGCCCTGATCGTTGTAGTCAAACAACATAATCGCTTTAAACTGATGCTCACAATTGCCTCCAGATGGTGTAGTACCTTTCAGGTTTTCCCCACTGTTACCATGGTCAATCAAGTCAACTGAATACTCATTTTCAGGAATATCATTCAACGAATCAGCAACCTTGGCGGGTCCTTGTGGTTGGTCCAAGTCGAAATGATCCAAACAAGTCTCTTGACTTGAATACTCATATTTATAAGTATACAAAATATCATTATAACCATCACCATTGAAGTCAGTACCAGCCTGCTCAATCTTTCCAGCCTTGATGCGACCCACCTGCTCCAGCGTTAAGGGGTTTCTCATACATGAGAAATTATCCTCAACAAAACCAGTATAACGACAGGTCATATCAATCGGTTCAAGTTCATCGGTATTGATATCAATAAACTCTGACCCAGCCTCAACAGGCGCATAACCAAATTGTTGACCATTGTGGTGAATGCGTTGCATGGTAAACATTTTGTATTTATAAATGGTACCTGTACCAGTCTTGACATCCGCAAAAGTAATCAGATCGGGAACACCATCTGCGGTGTAATCCAAAAATGAAGACCCGCCTTCGACATGATACTGTTTAATGAGGGTGTTATAAGGTGTGTAGCCAGTACAGCTGCCTGAACCATTTGAACAAATTTGACTGCCATTAGAATAAAAGATTTTTAAATAATCAAATACTTCATTGCCATTGCGTTGAGTGGTCAAAATATCTTGGTAACCGTCTCCATTAAAGTCATAAACAAACCACTTTTCTGAATTAAATTCATCGTATTCATCGGCATGAAAAGGTTGGATATCAGTGCCACAAATTTTATCAAAGTGTGGATTTTCATTGGTAGCGGTCAAGAGCTCACAACCCACTCCTTGAATGTTAATATTAGAACGATCACCCACAATCCAATATTTGGCATCAATGTTTTGCACCGCCCAGTTACCCCGGTCGTAACCTCTGATGAAGATCATCTCCATGATGCCATCACCATTAAGATCTATTGGCTTATAAGAACCATAACCCATTTCTTCCAATTTTGAGATATTAGTTCCTTCAAAACTTGCCGTTGACAACCCTATTTTCGTGTCATTATCATCCCATGTAAACTCAACTGGCTTTAAACAACTACCATCGTTTAAACATTGTTCTGCACTGGTTAACCTCATCAAACCCGTTGGGTTATTGGCAGTATACGGTTCTTCATAGTTTAATTTTAACCGGCGCACCTCTTGTAAAGACGCCCCAGAAACATTGGCAGTGCGAATCCATGTCGAAACCGACTCTAAATTCAACAACGCCTTATACTCTGTGCCAATACCGAAATGATGCATGGAATCTATTCTTGCTTCATCAGAGTACTTTAAGTTGATTTGGTAATGGGGTGCAC
>CALLLZ010000486.1 GCA_938008005.1 uncultured Marinicella sp.
CCCGTTGGGTTGTTGATGTTGTCATTAAATCGTATGAGGCTATCAGCAAGTACCTCAACAGTTGCACCTCCACTGACATTCAATCCTGATAAGTCATTGTTATTGATATCAACATTATCTAACTGAAAAAAAACATTGCCACTGACTGTCACGCCATGATCATCATTGAAGGCTAAGATCAAATCTTTTAAAATAACAGATGATTGTTCACTTATAAAATCAACAGTAAATGCCGAAAGTGTTGAGTGACCGATAAATGTTCGTCCAGATTGACTGCTAAAACAATCTTCATAACCGCCAGCCACGGTAATTTGAGTACTGCCAATTTCATCACCAATTTCGATAGTTCCCAGCCCCCCCGAATAATCAATGGTTCGAGTCATTCTGATTTCATCAGATGCAGTACCATTGAGTGCGGCAACTGCTTTGGCTGAATCGAAAGTTCCGAATGTATTGGCTCCGGTACAGGCAGGTGAATTCCCAACCCATAAGATATCAGCACTGACCCAATAAGAATTTGCTAGCAGTAAAACAAAAATGCTGTATTTAAAAATTTTCATGACTTTTCCTGTAGTTAACACTTAACTTCACATACGCACTGCGATTAAGTTTTGCGCCAATTAAGTTTAATTATTTTTTACGTTCATAAAAAAAGGGCTCTTGTCGAACCCTTTTTTATCGATATGGAAATGGCTTTGATTGCTTTTTATTCACCTCCATCGCACTGAACCAGCTTATTCAAATCCATTCCTAAAGATCAAATCATCTGGCTCGAAAACTGCACGGATGGTGTGGCTGGATTGTACATTGGTTAAACATTCATCGTCTTGGTTCACCAAAGGACAGTTCCGCCACCTCACAAATTCGCTACCTGAAAAAGGATTGGCATTGAGTGTAACAATGGTACCGTTGAAATAAATTTCAGAACAATCACTACCGCATGAAATTCCACCTGGGTTACTGATCTCTACACCCTCACCTGAGCCTTCCTTCTGAACCGTCAACAAAAACTCATCTTCACCAATGTTGTCATACACTTCATCAAATCCAGCATCATACAAACCGCCAATTTCACCTGGCAAACCCTGTGGATTGGTGTTTTCATTGACCGGGGATGCTTGGTTTTCGATGTCGTCGTCAGAAAAGCCCAAGGTGTTTTGCAGACACATGTCAACTCCTGGGGAACTGGCTATCTGACGGGCATCACCTGCAGGTAGGTTGATGAAATTTGCAATACCAACATGATATGTTCCAAATGGCCAACCTGTTTGGTTATTAATCAGATTGCATTTGCCAGTTATAGAGCCACCATTACTACCGATAAGTTCTGCTCCAATGGTGTCTGTAAATATTGAGTTTTCAACAACAATGTTGGAACTTGAAACTCCTGTTTGTAAAATAGCATAAGGTCCAAAACCATTCATGGTATTTCCTGCCACTGTCAAATGGCTGGCCGTAATCGAACCACTTTGTTCAAGACCTAATATTCCCTGAACATTATTATTGATGATGCCAACTCTGTTTAGATTAATATGACCATTAGATACCGCAGCAACTAATTTTACTCCCAAACTTGGAACTGTGGTAAAAGTTCCTTTTTCAATCACTGTTCTGTTCAAAGTGATTATTGAATTAGTTCCTGCTAATACAGCAGATATTTCATATTTGCTGTTTTGAATTTCAGAACAGCCAAATAATTGGCCACACGCTGTGGTTTGGCCCATGGTTAATTGACCAAATGATGTTGCATATATGTCAGAAGCATGGCGGCTTCTGTTGTTGTTAAAGTGGGTGTTTTCTAAAACGGCCAAACTTGAATTGCCAGTTACATAAATACCACCGCCAGTCGAATCTGCATAATTGTTATTTATAATTACACGATTGGCTTCACCCGAAACCAATAAATTGGCACCACTCTCCACATAAATACCAGCACCCTCATCAGCTGATATTTCATTATTCAAACCAGTGATACGAACACCATCCAATATTTCCATAAAACAGCCATCGCCAAGATAAATATTGCCACCTCTTTGGGCTTTATTGGAATGAACATCTGCCTCTAACATGACTGATGAGTTATTACCAGTACAACGAATGCCACCACCCGTTGGGTTGTTGATGTTGTCATTAAATCGTATGAGGCTATCAGCATGTACCTCAACTGTAGCACCACCACTGACATTCAACCCTGATGAATCATTGTTATTGATATCGACATTATCTAACTGTAGAAAAACATTGCCACTGGCTGTCACGCCATGATCATCATTGAAGGCCAAAATTAAATCTTTTAAAACAATGGTTGAGCTTTGTACAGGAAATTCAAGCATAAATGCAGAGGTTGTTGAGTTACCTACAAATGTTCGCCCGGATTGGCTGCTGAAACAATCATCATATCCTCCTGCCACGGTAATTTGGGTGCTGCCAATTTCATCACCAATTTGGATAGATCCCAACCCGCCTGTATAATCAATGGTTCTTGTTAACCTTATTTCATCCGATGCTGTACCATTGAGTGCAGCCAAAGCTTCTGCAGCAGCATAAGAAGTAAAAGTATTGCCACTGCCTCCTGAACATGTTGGTGATGAACCAACCCACAACACATCTGCAGTAACTGTGTAAGGGTTGAATAAAATGAGAATAATACTGTATTTGATAATTTTCATGGTTTTTCCAAAATAACAATTACCTTCACATACGCACTGCGATTA
>CALLLZ010000487.1 GCA_938008005.1 uncultured Marinicella sp.
GTAAAACTATGTGGCCAAGCTCATGTGATATGTCAAACCTTGTTCTTTCTGCGGTTTTATTTCCATTTAAAAATATGTATGGAACACCATCACGCCATAAAGAAAAGGCGTCCGCAGTTTCAATGCTTTCATTTAATGAGAAAACTCTTACACCTTTCGATTCAATTAACTTTATTAGGTCGCTAATAGGCTGCTGCCCTACCCCCCATTGGTTCCTCAGTACAGCGGCTGCTGTGTCTGGTGTATATCCTACACTTAAATCCGGTACATTTAATTTTGGTAAAACAAATTTAGAATCAATCCAGTCGATAATATCGAAAGACAAGCTACCAACAGCAAGAAAAGCATCTCTATCTCGAGCAATCATTGTTGACAGGCTTCTAAAATTAACATTATCAGCAGTTATCATGTCTGGGTCATCTTTAAAGAAAAACTCTTCAGAATATTTAAGCGCTTTACTCAAATTTATTAGAGTTTCATTTTGTGGAGTCTGCGTGCCATTTTCAAGTCTGGTAATAGAATCTGGTGTCAACCCAACCAAGGAAGCTAGGGATTTTTTTGTTAACCTGTTTCGCTTCCTGGCCAAAGATAGCCTATTTGGGTTGAAAGTTTTATTCATTTTTTTGATATAGTAATTTCATCATCATATTCTACTTCATCACCCGAAGAATCGTAAAGGTCACCTATATCATCAGGAGTTGCATTAATCACGCAGAATATACGTTCTTTAAATTCTGTAAAACAACCATCTTCCATTAATGTAGGGAGTGAAACCTCAGCATTAATATGTCCATCTTTTTCACTGACTAATACATACCACAACTGATAGTTTCCAATCAGAGAAGAAACACAATCATCTTCAAATAAAGGGATTTGATTGTTATCAACTGCTTTTTTTGATGCCTTGCCTTTTTTTGAGATAGGCTGCGGGTTATGTTCGACCCTACAAGCATAGTCAACATTAGAATATGCAAATTCAATTTTAGTTTTAGGGTTTCTGATAGTTTCCATGTTGTTTGGTCTGGCAACCTCCCAATCACTGTCTTTTCCAAGTTCATCTCTTAATGTTTTCACACCTTCAAGATAGGCCAACGTACCTCCTGCATTTTGTGGGTGATTACTCACTGCATTATACTTAGCTGTAATTGCCCTCAATGCGATTTCTCTAACTTGATCGATAGAAATCCCTAAAAGGCTCAATCTGCTTATAACATCAACCTTGTTATCACTTACTTTGATATTTGTGCTCACACATGCACCTCGATTTTTAAAGTCTCTATTGTGGTCGAATAAATCGAGGTTGTCAAGTGGTTACAATGATTATAAAAAATCTAGTCAAGCTACATTTTTCTCAACAGAGATACATTTCTGTTTATTAAGTGCCGAATTAATCGCTCATAAAGCCATCTTTTAATTCCAGACAGATTCGTTCCAACATGAGAATAAAAATGATCAGGTGAGTCATAGACACCGTAGTCTTCATGGATGCCTTCTTTTTGAATATAGGTATCTTTTCCTATCCATTCAATTTCAGGGTCTGCCAGGCATTTAGTTGCTACGCCATACCCACAAAATGATCCTTGTTCATCTGGGAATTTTGCTTGGATAGCATTCAAGTATGTTTTGTCTAGGATGAAACCTTCCAGGTTTATCCACTGCCCTTTATGGAAAACCTCAACCCAACTATGAATGATGTATTTTGGAGCAAGCCAAAAGATGTAATTTGGTATGGCACCTTTCTGTAATTTCTGATCAATCGTAAACCCATGAAACCGGCAAGATATACCAAGGCCTCGTAGTAACGCCATCAATAAATTCCCTTTAGTGTTGCACTGACCGTAGCCATCTGAAAGAACTTGGCTTGCTGGAATGTCATCGCTTTTGTTGTACCCAAACAGTACTTCATCACGGACGTATTCATAGGCAGCACCAATCTTTTCATAGTCATTCAGATTAATCCAATCGTGGGATTTAATCAGACTTTGAATCTTTGGTGAATCAAAGTCCAATATAGGAGTTTTTTGAGTATATTGCTCTGTAGTGATTTCAGTTTCACATTTTGTTTTGTTTACTTGGCTGGCTTGCATAAAGTCTCTCGATTACTTGTTATTTGCAATCTTAATATCTATAGTTGCTATAGAGTCAAGAAATTAATTGAACAAGAAATCACTACTGGTCATAAATAGATGCAAGCCATCTAAAGACAGCTTGCATTTACTCAAATTCACCAGTTCATTTTTTGCAATCTGACAGCATTTAAAATTGCCAACAATGCAACACCCACATCAGCAAACACCGCTTGCCACAATGTAGCCATACCAGCAGCTCCCAAAATCAGCACAATAACCTTCACACCAAATGCGAGGATGATGTTTTGCCAGATAACTTGTTGTGTGGACTTACTGATGTTAAATCCTGTAACAAATTTTGAAGGTTGATCAGTCTGGATAATCATATCAGCTGTTTCAATGGCCACATCACTGCCATTGGCTCCCATGGCGATGCCTAAATGACTGGTGGCTAACACGGGTGCATCATTGATACCATCACCCATGAATGCAATGATTTTAGTTGGATCTTGTTTTAATTCTTCTACATGGTTCAGCTTATCCTCAGGTAGCAGCCCTCCTCGTGCTTGGTTGATTGACAGTTCTTTGGCAACCTTTTGAGTGATGGAGTCTTTGTCACCTGAGAGCATGACAATTTCATTGATACCTAAACTTCTGATTGCTGAGATGGTCTGATTGGCATCTTCTTTTAATTCATCTGAAATCGTTACATACCCTGCGTACTCCCCATCAATGGCAACAATCACAATGCTGTCAACGATATCTGATATTTCATCAGGCATGCTGACATTAAACTGGTCCAGTAATTTTTTGTTGCCAGCCAATATCGTTTTGCCCAGAACAAACCCTTTCAAGCCTTTGCCTGCTATTTCTTCAACATCACTGGCATCATTAATTCCACCTGAGTGCTCATATTGCATGATGGCTTTGGCGATGGGATGGGTTGATGTTTTTTCTAGTGATAAAACATAACTCATGAATTCATCCTCTGGCATTTGGTTTGAAATGCTGATTTCTTTCACTGTAAAA
>CALLLZ010000488.1 GCA_938008005.1 uncultured Marinicella sp.
CTGGTGTGTGGTGTAAAAAACGACCAAAAGCTTGACGGCAAAATGTTTGATAGTCTTTTGTGAAAAGTATGAATTCATGCCAAACCAAATCAACCACTTTAGATGGCATGGCAACTGGTTTTCTGCCCAAAATCAAACACACATGAAAATAATCACGCAACCCCTTGATGACTTCTTTTTGTTGTTTGATACTGAGGTGCGGATAAGTTTTTATGAGCTCTTGGTTAATTTTCTCTGGAAAACTAAAAGTCTCGATGTGCTGTTTCTGTGTAAGCAGCCGCCTTTTTTTAAACAAATAAAAAGCAACCACGAATAAAACAATTAAAAAGATAATAAATGGTGTTAGTCCCATGGCAAGTCCTTTTGTTCAGTGTTAAATAATTGATTCACATGTTTCAAGGAGGGCACTATAGCATAAATTTAAGAGGTCGCTGGTAGGATTCATTGGTTTTTCGACCTAATAGCTAAATTCATTGGTTGTCAAAGTTGGTCACAAATCCAGCACCAATCTAAAAACTAGCTGAAATAGCTGATAAGAAATTCTCGCTTGTATGTGGGTGACAATATTTGAGAGCTGGAGTGGAAGTATATGAGCAAAAAAAGCTAAGTAACAGCAGGTACCACATTCTTAATCTTTTTGACTTTACTGGTGAAGCGAATGGGTTGTCTGAGTTGATAAATATAATTCAATCTGGTTTGGTGGGTTTGTAGATAATTACGTTCATTCAGTACTTCTAACAAATCTCCCTGCCACTGCTCTTGGTTGTTTTCAAAGATAAAACAATGTGGCAGTAAATGGTGGGGTGCCTCCATTAGAAAAGGAATCAAAGCACGGTCTTCTGCCCCTTCAATATCACATTTGATCACATCAACACGTGACAGTTTTTGTGATTCAATCACATCTAACAAAGTGTGACATGAAACATCTATTGATCGCTGTTGTTTCTCACCTCCCAACAAAGAACTGGCGCCTAAGTTGGCGTCATCCAAAAACAACTGAAAATTTCCGGCTTTATCACTGATCCCTGATTGTATGGTTTCAATTCTCGGTTGTTCGGATAGTCCATCACGTGTCGATTGAAGGTTGAATTTTAAGCGTTCGAACACCGGAGGGTTTGGCTCAATCGCGAGCACAGCACCCAGACGGTTTAATTGGGTGGTTGCAATGGCTGAATAAATGCCCACATTAGCCCCTATGTCTACAAATACGCCATCAGGCGGAAGTACATCAAGCATGACTTGACGTTCAATCGCATCCCAGCGCCAAGGCATAAAAACAAATCCCCGTTCAGAGACATTATCCTTCAAATGGCAGCGCAGTTTTACCTGATCAAATTGTAGGTCTAAAGGGCCTGTTATTTCGGATAAAACTTGTTTACGCAGCAGTTGAGCAATCTGTTTGCCGAACCAATTGGCAGGTAAATGATGGCACCATTGAATCTTCTTTTTTATTTGTGTTGAAGCTTCATAGGTGCCAAATGGTTTCATTGTTCAGAGTTTTCGCCCCAGTTTCTTTTCTATCTGTTTCTTCTCCCAGTTGGTGCCAAATGAACCAAAAACTTCATAGGCCACTAAGGCATGAATGACAACACCAGCCAACCAGCCTAGGCTGAGCCATGGGAGTTGAGAGTTGGATGAAAACTGTCCATTCAACAAAAAAAGCAACATAAAAATCAGAAACATAAAAGCATGGAGGTAAAATTCCTTGATGCCTTTAACATAGTTGATGGCATCTTTTTCTTCCTTACTTACAGTGGTAGTATCGCCTTGTGATTGACTTTGTGAATCAATGTGAGTTGATGTTTTGTCTTGTGACTCGTTATTTCGCATGGTGGTTTTTCCTGTGTTGTGTTGAAAAGTAGTGATATCCACTTCAAAAACAGCTGCAAGCGCATTAGCAGATTCTAAACTCGCTTGACCGCCGCGCTCAATGCGCTGAATGGTTCTGACACTGAGGTCAGTGAGTTCAGCCACGTGTTCTTGTGACCAGCCTCGTTGTAATCTGAGTTTTCTTAAAATCATAGTTTGCTTGTGTTTACTGAAGTCTTACTATTTTCATCACAACCAACAATCATGAACACGTCGCAGACACGACATGTCAGGTTATTGTCAGGTGCTTTACACATCTATTATAATCTATAAGGCTTAGTCAGAGGTTTCTTAACAAATAAAAAAGCCTTGAATTTTAAAGCCACTAATTTCAATCATTTTTACTTTTAGATGACTGAGCCAATCCAATTTTTAAACCAAACAACAAACGGAGCACTTTGGATCTTCTGATCAATTCATAGCTTAATGAACACCCGGAAAAAGTTAATATAATCACCGCCAGAGGCTGTATAACTGCACCAGTGTCTCTTAACCAGTAAGCAATCACTATAATGAAAGTTTGATGCAGAATGTAATAAGGGTACACGGCTTCATTTAAATATTTTAACCATGGATGATTCCGATTCAAATATTGATGAGCAAAGCCCAATATGGCTAAAATCCAAGCAAAACGATTTAAATAAACCAGTAATAGCTCGAAAAAATATAACAAATCTCTTGGACTATCTACTCGCTCAGCATAAAAATTAAAATAATAGACGATTAAAGCAATGAAGGAGAAAACGGCAAGTACCAAAAGTTTTTTTCTGTGGTGACTCAGTTGCTCCCAGAAGTATTTTTCCCATCCCATCAAGAATCCTAAACACAAGAAGCTGAAACCCAATGCTTTCCGCCTGCCTTCAGAGTCTTCTGGGAAAAAGAAAAAATGTAGCCCACTCATTCCTACCACCAACAAGGTTCCGACAACTGTGATCGACCAACTTTTAAATGGTTTGTACAAGTATGGCATCAACTTGAATAAAGAAAGCCCACCATAAATGATCAATAGGTATATGGAAAAATACCACAACTCTCTGATGTACCACAGGTGATTGACATCCACATGAGGAAAGATACCTGATTGATATGAATCGAAATAGGGGTGAGATAAATCCAGAAAAGCTTGGTAAAACTGCCCATAACTGATCTGCGGTAAATCACCTTTGGATAACATCTCGATGTAAAGTTGTGGTGGCACAATCACCCATATGCCAAACAACAAAGGCACCCACAAACGAAAAGTTCTTAACCCAATGAAGCGCAGGAAACTGACCTTACTGAGAAAAAAACGCATCGCGATGCCTGAAATTAAAAACAGTAAGGGCAAGCGCCATTGGTTTAAAAATATCATCAAGCTTTGTAACCATTCGGCTTGGTGTTGTGATTTATAATGGTAGCCCCAGTCAGCAACAAACAACATGCCTACATGGTAAAAAATAAGCAAGCCAAAAACCATAACTCGCAACCAATCCAAATCATATCGACGTTCATTTGGAAGCTTTTCTGTGAAAAGAGTATTTGTCTTCATTTATTCATTCCAAAAGCTTAATAATATGTTGAATATACCAATAAAAACAAATACTTGGGACGAGTACCGGCCGTTTTGGGATGAATGGATGAGGGTTGGCTCACAATGAAACAACAAACTAAATGGCCTGTTTGGACTTTCTGGTTAGGCATATTCATATTGGGCATCATTCTCTCCTGGAACAACGGCTTAACCACCACAGCTGATTTAGAGCGTAACCAAGTTGCATTCAAAAACTGGCACCCGTATGTATGGGAATTCAGCAGTTTTTTAAGTACCTTTGCCTTGTATTTTGGAGTTTATTGGTTGGCCAATAAAATGCCGTTATTGAAGCAAAACTTGTTTAGAAATCTTGCTATTCACTTATTGGGCTCAATGGTTTTCTCCATTCTGCATGTATTATTTATGGTGTGGCTGCGCCAAATCATCTATGCCTTGATGGGGGGGCAATACGAGTTTGGTGATTGGCTCAGCGAATGGCTCTATGAATATCGCAAAGACGTCTTTACTTATTTTATCTTTTTACTGACTTGGTATGCGTTTCAATATTTCACCCAACCCAAACCGAACACCTCACCAGAGGATGAAATACAAAAACTTCAGATCAAAAATAAGCAAGGCGTTTTTTGGGTTAAATATACCGATATCACAACCATAGAATCTGGGGGCAATTATATTTATATACATGCAAACGACCAAGTGTTGCCGATGAGATCTACCATGGCTGATATAGAGTTAAAATTGGATTCACCTGATTTTATTCGGGTACATCGCTCTTATATTGTTAATTTAAATCGCTGCAAAGCACTAAAAAAACAGCTTAATGATTCCAGTGAACTGATTTTAATGAATGATAAAATCGTGCCAGTTTCAAAAAAGTACCGCAGTGATTTATTGGCCACATTAAAGCAAAAATCCAATAAAACTGTTAACATCAAAACATGAAAAAAGTATTTGTAGATGAAATGATTGTTTGGGTGGTTCAAGCCAAACAGGTTCTTGAGGAAGCCGATATCCCCTGTTTTATTAAAAATGAATTCTCAGGTAATTTAGCTGGGGAAGTTCCTTTTACTGAGACTTGGCCTGAATTGTGGGTACATCGAGATCAGGATTTAGATCAAGCCAAAGCTTTGTTGTTACCATTAAGAGAGAGTCGGATTGCTCATGAGAAAGCGGATGAGGCACTTTCAGATTGGACATGTCCCCAATGTAATGAGATCAATGAAGGTAATTTTTCAGTTTGTTGGTCATGCGGACATGTTTTACAAGCAATGGAATAAACGACATACTTTCAACGCATACTCATCATTAAAAACCCCGAAAAAGCCACATTGCTGGAAGTCAGTGTGGGATCAACATGTTGTTTCATTTGTAAAATTTTTTCTTTGTATCTTTGATAAAAATCCCAAGTTGGTTGTGGTTTATAAACCAAACCCTCTAACTCTAAAAAGGCAATGATACCTTTGGCAGTAGTCGGTTTTACGAACACTTCTTTGCATGGAAAAACATAATTGGGGAGAATTGAAATCAGTGACCATTTGGCCAGTTTTTGAGTTCTTAATAAATCCAATATTTGTTCGAACCCTTGTTGTTGATTACCATACAGTTGTTCAAAAAAGCCTTCACTCAAACGATCCTTATCTCCACCAGAAAGTGACTTAACAAAGTCTCTGAATTTGGGTTTTTCAAACATAGAAACCATAGATGATCGACTGATCATTTTTACCATATTCTCCACCACCACATGGGGCTTGTTGAATGCCAATTCAGTAAATAGATCCTGACACTGCTCTATCATTTGTGGCATCCGGTGTTTTTTACCAATCTTTTGCATCTCAGGATCATCGAAGCCCAAAGGATATAATTGTAAAAACTGAGCTTCAGCCGCTTTTAATTTTTCTGAATTCATAAAATTAAGTATAAAATGTTTTTTGATTCTAGAGTATAGACACTTTCTATTTATGATAACAAACATAATCTGGTTATCAAGAAAGTTCGTATTAATCCAAGATTAGCTCTTAAGCATCTTAACAAAATTTACAAGTTAAAAAAATGACCAAAAAACTTCAGTTCGAGACATTGGCAATTCAATCCACGGAGCCCAAAGGCGACGAAACCGGCTCTGTAGCCAATGCCATTTATCCATCCACGACATTTAAACGAGAGTCTGATGGCAGTTATCATAGTGGTTTTATTTATACCCGAGATAACAATCCAAATCGACAGCTATTAGAAAACACGCTGTGTCAATTGGATGAAGGAAAAGCGGCTTTTGCATTTGCCTCAGGTATGGCAGCAATCAGTGCAGTTTTACAAACCTTGAAAACTGGTGATCATGTTTTAGTACCTGATGATGCTTATTATTCAGTTCATGCAGCTGTCCAAGAAATTTTTGCACGATGGGATTTAACACATACTTTGGTCGACATGACTGATTTAGATGCAGTTAAAGCTGCGATTCAAAACAACACCACTTTAATTTGGCTTGAGTCACCATCCAACCCATTACTTAAAGTTTCAAACATAAAAACCATAGTAAAACTTGCCCATCAACATAATGCCCTGTGTGTGGTTGATAACACTTGGTGTACACCGGTATTACAACGCCCTCTTGAATTAGGCGCTGATGTGGTTATGTATTCCACCACTAAATATTTTGGCGGTCATTCAGATTGTCTCAGTGGCGCTTTGGTTGTTGGCCATCAAACGTCAAATGATTTGGTTTTAAAACTAAAAAACATTCAAAAACTCAGCGGTGCGGTTCCATCACCCTTTGATTGTTGGTTGATTACCAGAGGTATCAAAACGCTTAAGTTGCGTGTGTTAAAACAAGTTGAAAATGCCCAAAAATTAGCTGCGTATTTACACGGTCATGAAAAGATTAAGGCTGTACATTTCCCAGATTTACCACACCACCCCCAGCATAAATTGGCTCAAATTCAAATGCCAGATGGTTGTGGTGCAATGTTATCAATCGAAGTGGGTAATAACCAAGCTGAAGCCATGAAACTGATCAGTCAGCTCAATCTTTTTACCGTTGCAACTTCACTGGGTGGTATTGAAAGCCTGGTTGAGCATCGCAAGTCTGTTGAAGGGCCAACCAGTCTTACACCTGATAACTTAATCAGAATTTCAGTCGGTATTGAACACTTTGATGATTTAATCAACGACTGGCAACTAACCCTCAGTTTATGAAAACGGATGGTCCTAATTTTAGCTTCAGTGATAGCTCTCCACCATTTTGGCGTCAATTCAGTTTCTTTTTTTCTTACCTAAAACAAGAAAAGCTTTATTTTCAGATCACTTTGTTGGCATTGGCTAATATCCTGCTATTAATCCCATCGATTATTATTTCGATCTTGGTTGGTGCCATGTTATTTTTGGCTTCATACAAGTTAGCTTTTGAAGTGTTGCACACTGTTTCCAGTGGCCAATTTGTCTATGTGGATGGACGCAGTTATGAAATTGATGACAAAATAGGGTTTAAAGCCATCGTTTTGGCTGTCTTGCAACTGCTTATATTTATTTTTATCTATCCACATAACCCCTCAGTTGGCCTGGCCTTATTGATTTTAACTCTTGTGGCCACACCGGCTTATTTAATGATGTTAAGTAAAACTCAAAATATCGCGTCCTCATTAAATCCTATTAATTTAATGAGCGTGATATCGCGGATAGGTTTTGAGTATGGCACTTTATTGCTATTCTTTTTATTGTGTGCAGGGTTCAACTTAATATTCCGCTATTATATGGCCGACTTAATGCCTGGTATTCTAGGAGAGTTGGTAACTGCTTGGGTTTTGTATTTTCTACTGGTGCTAACATTTTTAGTAATTGGTTATGTGATGTATAGGCATGCCGATGAATTAGGACATGACACAGTTGATACAGAAATAATTAACACTCGCCCGACCAACCAAGCAGATCCAATCAAGGAACGCATCAAAAATTTGATTTCAAACAATAAGCCTGAAGAAGCCATTGCCATTATTCAGGATTTAGAACAATCAGAAAAACGGACAGACTTGGCCAGTTATTTGTCAGAAGCGCAAAACCTATTATTACACCAAAGTCGTTTGAGACCCGCTGATCAATTACAAAAATTGGTGGATGAAAAACAATACCAAAAAGCCATAGCCATGATGAATGAATACATCACTGATGGCCATTTCATTAAACCTCAACTAGCCAGTACATTAAGCCTGTTAATTCGTTATGCCTATAATAACAACCAATACACAACAGTACTACAACTGGCTCGAGAATTTGATCGACGTTACCCACAAGAGCATCAACAGATTGTAGATAACTTTTTTTTAGTCGCTAAAATTTATTTTGAAAATAAAAAAAAACAGTCAGCCAGCAATCTGCTTAGGTCTTTACTGAAAAAATATCAAAGAACAGCCAATACCAAAGCAGTCAACTCTTATTTGTTAGGTATAAAAAAATTGTCAGACCAACAATAGAACAATATCAGATTTGAAGGACCACAGACAGTATAAGCAAACTAAATTGAAGGGTTTCTCTATTAATTATATGTAGTCTCAAGATTAATTGAAGTACATTGAATTTTGAAACGCCATTTTGATAAGAGAACCATCAATGATTCGAACATAAAAAAGGAGACTGTCAATGGTTTTGATTTAGTTAGATTTTAAATCAGCCAAATACATTTCATCTTTAGGTCGCCAAAACTCATTAGATTGGCTTTTACATTTTTCCGCCAGTTCGAGTGCTTGTTCTCTTTCACCTAAAGCCCGAAAAACTTTTGATTT
>CALLLZ010000489.1 GCA_938008005.1 uncultured Marinicella sp.
TTAATTAATTTCTCTGCCATTACCCAGTTTGGCTGCCAGTCTTGTTCAGATGCTTGAATGGTAACCACAAATAAGTCATTATTTTTTTCATCTATATAAAATTCAGTTAACAGCAATTGTTGCCGTTGGTTTTGATATTTGATGTTAAATACTTTGTAGCTGGGATGAGTTTTAAATTGGCTGTCTAACAACTGAAAATTATTGTTATCACGAACTTGATGATAGAGCTGTAAAGCTTGTGCAAACGAGTCTAATCGAGACACTTTCATGGTATCACCATAAACAGATAATTTAACGCCTTGTTTAAAATCACCCGGTCCTCCAAACTGAGCCTGACTTATTAACATTTGCTGGTAAATGCGGTTATTAGATTTATACATCACCCAGTTAGGAGGGATAAAGCGATCCCAACCAAAATTAAAATATGGGCTGCGATTAGACTGTACATTATTTTGTAAATTGGCTGTTTTACGTCGACTGGGACTTTGACTTAATGTTTCTTTAGGTATTAGTGGGGAAATCGATTGTTCTTTTATCGCAGTTGGTGAATGACTATTACCCTGTTTTCGTTTGTTTGCTTTTAATTGACGAGATTTACCTGGTTTAACTTGCTGTAATTCCGTAATCATACAGCGCCGATCTTGAATAACCACGGTACCGTTTTTTTGTTTACAATAATAAACTTCAGTTTTTTTTGCCAAAGGATTGGTGCTGAACATCAAAACCACTAAACAAAAAATACATTTCATGCGATTTAAAAAGGCATGCCACCTGGCATTTTTCCACCAAGTTTTTGCATCATTTTCATCATGCCTTTGCCTTTTAATTTGCGCATCATTTTTTGCATTTGAGCATATTCTTTTAAAAGCTTAGAAACATCTTGTATGGTTGTTCCTGAACCATTGGCAATTCGACGTTTTCTTGATCCTTTAATCAATTGAGGGTATTTTTTTTCTTTTTTGGTCATCGAATTAATTACGGCTATCTTACGACCTGTGATGTCACTACTGGCTTGATCACTCACTTGATCTTTGACCGTATCAGGTAAATTACTCATCCCAGGTATTTTATCTAGCATCGCTGACATATTACCCATATTCTGCATTTGTAATAACTGTGATTGAAAATCTTCTAAAGTAAATTTATTACCGGTAGCTACCTTCTTAGCCAGTTTTTCAGCTTCTTTTTTATCGATCTTGCGTTCAACTTCCTCAACCAAAGAAAGTACATCTCCCATACCCAAGATACTAGAGGCAATTCGTTCAGGATGAAATGGCTCTAAAGCATCCATTTTCTCACCCACACCTTGAAACTTAATGGGTTTACCAGTGATGGTTTTAACCGATAAGGCAGCACCACCCCGTGCATCACCATCCACTTTGGTCAGTACCACACCGGTTAAGTCTAAAGTCTCTGAAAAGGCTTTCGCTGTGTTAGCCGCATCCTGACCAGTCATGGCATCAACCACGAATAAAGTTTCTGTTGGTTGGATGCTATTTTGCAATGATTTAATTTCTTTCATCATCGCTTCATCAACTGCCAAACGACCTGCAGTATCAACAATCAAAACATCACAATAGTTTTTCTTTGCTGCTTGTAACGCCGTCATACCGATGGTTACAGGGTCATCTATAACCGATGAGGGAAACCATTCTACACCCACTTGCTCTGCAACAGTTTGTAATTGTTCAATCGCCGCTGGTCGATACACGTCAGCTGAAACCACCATGACCTTTTTATTTTCTCGCTCTTTCAGATATTTAGCTAATTTACCTGTGGTGGTGGTTTTACCCGCACCTTGAAGACCGGCCATCAAAATAACTACAGGTGGTTGGGCATTGAAGTTAATGCCTTCGGTGGCTTCACCTAATACTTTAATCAGCTCCTCTTGTACAACTTTGACCAAAACTTGAGCAGGTTTTAAACTGGTTAATACTTCGGTGCCTAGAGCGCGTTCACGAACATCATCAATAAAAGATTTAACCACTGGCAAAGCAACATCAGCTTCCAGTAATGCTATACGGACCTCTCGCAATGCTTCTTTGATGTTATCTTCGGACAGATTTGCCTGACCTCTGATTTTTTGAATACTTTTGGATAGCTTGTCGGTTAAATTATCAAACATGATGTTGATTATCCTGTTGGTAAAAAATAATACCTGCTATTATAATGGTGTTCTCACCAAATATAAATGAGAGGACTAAATAATTTAGTCGCTATTGAGGAAATCCTTAAATATATGACATACCTATTTGTGGCCACAACAATCAGTCATTTGTTTGCTTTGGTCAATATCAAAAATTTTAAAGTATCGATTGCCTTCTTTATTTTAGCTAGCTTGTTACAAACTGTGCTCACTGGCCAATTATTGTTATCAGAAAACGGCTGGAACTTTAATGCTCAAAATGCTTGCTTGGTAATCAGTTGTCTGTCCAACTTCATTGTTTTATTCGCACAATTCAGGTTGCTTTGGGTTAGGGCCTCATTACACTTAATTGCTATGGTGATTCTGAATTGGATATTGTTTATACCCTTCGAATCAGCATCAAAACCTTATGTTTGGGCGATAGATTTACATATTTTATTGTCAATCCTTGCCTATTCTTTGTTGTTTGTCTCGTCTTTGGTTGCAATCAATTTGGGTTGGCAAATCAAACACATGAAACAACATGTATTTGACTCTCAAAGCATGACCATCAACAGCTTGTTAAGAAATGAAGAAAAACTGTTCAAATTGATTTTTTTAGGTTGGTTGTTCCTCAGTTGTGCCTTGGTAACTGGTGTCATTTTTGTGCAAGGATTTTTATCAGATGGCATGGGCCATAAAATCATCTTTTCACTGGTTGCATGGGTGCTGTTTGCTGTTCTAATCGTAGGTCGCATTACCAAAGGCTGGCGTGGTAAAACTGCAATTAAATTGAATTTAATTGCGATGTCTTTATTGATGCTTGGTTTTTTAGGTAGTTATGTTGTTTTGGATTATCTGGTTTAAACCATGTTAGAAGACATCTCGATTAATCTCCTGTTGGGTATAATCGCCCTATTGTTGGTGTTATCAGCATTCTTTTCTAGTTCCGAAACAGCTTTAATGGCATTGAATCGAATCAAGTTAAAGAACGATGCTAAACATAAGAAAGGTGCTTATCTGGCACAAAAATTATTGGAAAAACCAGATCGATTAATTGGTTTGATCTTAATAGGTAACAACTTCATCAATATTGCTGCCACCGCTTTAACCACTATCGTAGCGATAAAAATTGCTGGAGATAAAGGTGTGGCTTATGGTACTGCTATCTTAACTTTTGCTATTTTGATATTTTCTGAAGTAACTCCAAAAACCTACGCTGCTTTAAACCCTGAAAAACTCGGTTACATAGCTTCATTCGTACTAACCCCATTACTTAGAATACTGTATCCAATTGTATGGGCCACCAATTTGGTTACCAATGGTTTACTGCGATTATTGGGCGTACCCAAAGAAATTGCTCAAGAAGCTTTATCCAGAGAAGAATTAAAAACTTTGGTGATTGAGAACGATTTAATAAACCCAGATGTGCATCAAAAAATGATGATCAATGTGATGAACTTAGATCACATAAATATTGAAGATGTCATGGTACCACGCAATGAAATTCAAGGAATCAATATTAATGACGATTGGGATGTGATTGAAAAACAGTTGGTTAACACTTACTTGACACGTTTACCTGTGTATATGGATAACATTGATCAAGTGATTGGCATTTTGCACATCAGAACCATTTTAACCATGTTAAAAAATCAAAACTTAGATGCAACTAAACTTAAACGCATATTAAGAAAACCATATTTTGTACCTGAAACTGCCAGCTTATCTGACCAATTGCGTGAATTCCAAAACAAAGAACGACGCATGGGCTTAGTGGTTGATGAGTATGGTGACTTAGTTGGGTTGGTAACTTTAGATGACATATTAGAAGAAATAGTAGGGAAATTCACTTCAGAACCAGGTGATCGCGGATTAAAAATCATTAAGAAAGGTGACAATCAATATGTAGTAAAAGGACGAATTGCCGTGAGATCATTAAATAGACGCCTTCAATGGGATTTACCCACTGAAGAAGCGACTACCATCAATGGTTTAATCACAGAGCACTTACAAGATTTACCCACCCAAGATGTCACTGTTTCCATTGATGGTTACCGCATGACTATATTAAAAACCACAGAAGATAACATCATCAGTAAAGTGTTGATTGAACCAGTAAAAAAATAGATTAATATTACATCACTTCTAAGCCGAGAGGAATCGAAGTCCTCACCTCCACATCACTTCGGCTTCGCTCAGTGAACGGATGAGATAACCTCGCTGACTGAATGGATTATATGGTTCACTTAATAAAATAAAATTAACTACTTTATAGCCTGAACTGAACCTGTTTATCATTGAAAACAGCCAACATTCTGACCTTTAACCCAGTAAATCCGCGTGCACTTCACCATCCCATGGGTGCAACATCATTATTTCTTTAAGTTGTTCAAACTGCTCTGGAAACCTGATAATGACTTGATGTGGCTGTGGCACACATTTTTTATCCACTATCAAGCCAAACTCAACTTGACCATTGTAAGATAAAATACTTATACCCATGCCAATGGTGCCGTTTTGAGGCACCCAAAACATGGTTTTTTCGACTTTACAACCTGCTATATAAAGCGGTACAGGTGGCCCTGGCACATTGGTTAAAACAGCGGTGGCTTTTTTTGAAAACAAGTTAAGCAACATGTTTTGTGCTGCTTGTGGAGCCAAACCAACCATACTTAATAAACCCAATGAAACAAGGGCCTGTTTAGATTTTTTCAGCTCATTCATCTCATGGTTAACATAAGCCAATCGTTTCAATGGGTTAACTTCAAAGATAGGTAAATTTAAAAAAACCAAACCAAAATGATTGCCCAATTCTTTGGCATGCTTCAAAGGTCGCAAATTGACTGGCACCGTGGCTCTGATTACTTTACTGTCAGGATCATCACCTCGCTCTATCATATATTCACGCAGTGCACCGGCCAAATTTGAAATCAACACATCATTAACGGTGGTTCCAGTCGCTTTGGCTATCGCTTTGACCTCATCCAATGGCAATGAATCTGCCCATGCGACTCGTTTTCGGGTACACAACTCAGATTTATAAACGGTTTCAGGATCGTCGCTGAGGGTTATGGCATTGTACAGTTCTTCAGCGATATCAACCGAATCTGCCAATGTTTTTTCTATCAAAGAAGGGTCTTGAATAATTTTTTTACCCAACTCAGTGGCTTCATTGATCAATTTAAGTGAGTGTTTGAATTGCTTTTTAGCTGGATTGATAACTTGTTTAAGCAAACCCAGTTTTTGATGTTCTTCTCTGCTGGTTTCGCTCACTTCAAAATCTAAACTTTTCTCGCGGCTGGTACTGGTCATCGACAATAAAACTTGGATTAAAGCGATACCATCGGCATAACAATGATGAATTCTTGATACCACTACTGGACCTTTTTCGTAATTTTCCACAATGTGAAATGACCACAAAGGTTTGTTCTTATCCAAAGGTGTTGAGGCCAGATTACTGACATAGTCCTGTAGTTCTTTATAATCACATTTCCCAGGTAAAGCCACCCGTCGCACATGTGCCGCCATATCAAAATAGCTGTCATCTTGCCAATAACAACCACTGGCTGACTGATGGGCTAATTGTTTAAAGCGTCGGTATTTTAAGAATTTTTTTTCCAAGGCTTCGGAAAATTGGCTCAGATCAGGCATTCGGTCTAAGAACATCAAACCAGTTATCATCATTAAGTTATGCGGCGACTCCATTCGCAGCCAAGCCGTATCGACTTTTCGCATCGGTTCTTTCTTATTATCGGTTTGTTGAAACATAGAAAAAAGTTTTTCGTTTTAATTTATCCTTGCTTCATTATAATAGAAAGCATGAATAAATATAGCACCCTCTGCCGTTAATGGAAGATTCCTTCGATATAAAAATACCTAACTTCACATTAGGTAAAGAAATTGGCCGTGGCGGTATGGCTCGAGTTTTTTTAGGCGAGCAGTTAGAACCTAAACGAAAAGTGGCGATTAAGATCGTGACACCACAAGGTAATGACAAGAAAATTCTTGAAGACTTACAAAAAGAAGGTGATACGGTTGCGCAATTTTCACACCCCAATATAGTCACCGTATTTTCATGTGGCGTCATTGATCAAAACTATTATCTGGCAATGGAAATTTTGGGTGGTGGAGATTTGAAGCAAAAAATCGAATCTGGTATCACTGAATTAGAGTCCTTTAACATTTTACTGGATATAGCAAAAGCCTTAGAGCATGCCCACAAACGCGGTACACTTCACCGAGACATTAAACCAGAGAATATCCTCTTTCATGAAGATGGTCAAGCCGTGTTGGTGGATTTTGGTATTGCTAAGGCGCAAAACACTGTCAGTGAGTTCACACGTGTTGGTGCCGTAGTTGGCACGCCCCATTATATGAGTCCAGAACGTG
>CALLLZ010000490.1 GCA_938008005.1 uncultured Marinicella sp.
GCCAACAGAGAATACATGTGTATTTCAAAATGCTGATATCGAAGTTAAATTAATCAGTAACCAACAACAGGGGCAACAACAACTGGCCGTCATCAGCACCCAAAGTATCCACAACCTTAGTTTGGCTTTAGGGCAAGGTAAAATCTTTAAACAGTTTCCAATAATGAAAACTGATAACAACCGATACTGGCAAATTAAATTAAGCCCAAATGATAACATTAAAGAATACCAACTGCTCAGGTTGGCATTCACCTACAACCACACCAGTTACTTTGCAGAATCAACTGTATTTTTCTGATTCAAAATTCCTCTATCAACATTAAGCTCCGAAAATAACATCAATCTATCATCCACACTCAATAAACTTACAAAAAATATTACCAGAACATCACTGATTTAAATCAGCCATCGACAGTTGGTGAGTTACCAGCTAAAATTAATAGACCAGTCAAGCTGAATGTAAAGAGGTCATACCATGAATAAAGATTTAAAGATTGCCATTGTAGTTATTTCAATCATTTTGATGATTATTATCTTAGGAGATTCACCACAAAAAAACGTTTCTTCAGCCAAATACAATCCCACACATTCATACCAATCAAAAAACAATAATCAAACCCTATCCACCGCATCGAGCAGTCGTTCAGAGAAGTCTTGTTATCACAACGGTATTGAATTAAAAGGTAAAGTTGAATTTGTCGATTCTTTCCCAGACTTAAAGGTTAAGTTTGTCAGTTCTTTTGCCGATATTGATGTCAAATTTGTATCATCATTTCCTGACGATTGTGGTGAATGGCAAGAAGTCAGTAGCTTTCCAGATTTCAAAATTCAAGTGGTCGACTCTTTTCCAGACATTGAAGTCAAAAAAGTCAGTTCTTTCCCAGGTATGAATTGAGCCTATAAGCTATATACGACCATAGTCTAATGGGCACATGCTGAAAGCCATGGCAAAGTAAGCTATTTTAAACGCAACTGAGACCCGCCAATGAAAACACGATATCCTGTAAACTCAAACTTTACAGCACAGACACTTTGTGACAATGATACTTATCTGTCTATGTATCAAGAAAGCATTGAAAACAATAGTGCATTTTGGGATAAGCATGGCAAAAGATTAGATTGGATTAAGCCCTACTCTCAAGTTAAGGATGTTTCATTCGCTAAAGAGGATCTGCATATTAAGTGGTACTCAGATGGTCAGCTCAATGTCAGTTACAACTGCATAGACAGACACTTAACCACCAAAGCCGACCAAACTGCTATCATTTGGGAAGGCGATAATCCTGAAGAGTCCAAACACATAACCTATGCGCAATTACACTCAGAAGTCTGTCGTTTTGCCAATACACTTAAAAAATTGGGTGTAGTCAAAGGAGATCGCGTAACGTTGTATATGCCAATGATTCCAGAAGCAGCATATGCAATGCTGGCTTGCGCAAGGATTGGTGCCATTCATTCAGTGGTTTTTGGTGGGTTTTCACCAGAAGCATTGGGTGATCGCATCATCAACTGTAAATCTAAGCTGGTCATAACAGCTGACCAGGGTGTGCGCGGATCAAAACCGATTCCATTAAAAGCCAATGTTGATAAGGCAACCCAAAAACCCGGCGTGAAAGATTACTTGGAATCTGTGCTGGTAATCAAAACCACTGAACACAATGTCAATTGGTATGACCATGATCATTGGTACCATGAGATCAGCCAAACTGTGGCAAAACAATGTGAACCCGAGGTGATGAATGCAGAAGATCCCTTGTTCATTCTCTACACATCTGGATCAACAGGACAACCAAAAGGTGTGTTACATACCTCTGCTGGTTATCTGGTTTATGCTTCCATGACACATGAATATGTATTTGATATACACCAGGGCGATATTTACTGGTGTACCGCAGATGTTGGGTGGATAACCGGACACAGTTACGTGGTTTATGGCCCATTGGCCAATGGCGGTACCACACTGATGTTTGAAGGAGTACCCAACTACCCTGATTTCAGTCGATTTTGGCAAATTTGTGATAAACATCAAGTTAATATCTGTTACACCGCACCAACTGCCATTCGTGCCTTAATGAAAGAGGGCGATGAACCAGTGAAATCGACTTCTAGGAAATCACTGCGGGTTTTAGGCTCTGTGGGTGAACCGATCAATCCCGAGGCCTGGAAATGGTACTATGAAGTGGTTGGAGAAACAAACAGTCCAATCGTTGATACCTGGTGGCAAACTGAAACTGGTGGCATCATGATCACACCACTACCAGGTGCAACGGAATTAAAACCAGGATCAGCCACCAGACCTTTTTTTGGTATTCAACCAGCTCTACTAGACAATGATGGTAATGAACTTGATGGCGTAGCAGCCGGCAATTTAGTCATTACCGATTCTTGGCCTGGGCAAATGAGAACTGTTTTTGGAGATCATGATCGATTTTACACCACTTACTTTTCTACTTTTGACCATGTTTATACAACCGGTGATGGAGCGAAAAGAGATGAAGATGGTTACTATTGGATAACTGGCAGAACTGATGATGTACTTAATGTATCCGGTCATCGTATGGGCACAGCAGAAGTAGAAAGTGCCTTAGTGGCGCATGAAACAGTGGCAGAAGCGGCAGTCGTCGGCTACCCACATGAAATCAAAGGCCAAGGCATATATGCTTATGTAACTTTAGTCAATGGAGTTATTGAGAGCGAAGATCTAAGAAATGAATTGGTTAAATGGGTCAGGAAAGAAATTGGCCCCATAGCAACACCAGATAAAGTCCAATGGGCGCCAGGGTTGCCTAAAACCCGCTCTGGAAAAATCATGCGTCGCATCTTAAGAAAAATTGCCGCCAATGAGCATGAAAATTTAGGCGACACCTCTACATTGGCTGAGCCTGAAGTGGTTGCAGATTTGATTTCCAAACGCCTCAACAAATCATAAACAAGACGCCATAAACAATGAATTGGGACATCAACAACATTGCGATCGATAAAATCATCATAGCTGATGACCACCCCATGTTTCGCAATGCACTGCGACAAGCTTTGAACTTAGAGGAATCGGGTTGCCAAACCATCGAAGTGGCATCTTCTGATTCATTACGTATCCAATTGCGCGATCATAACGATGCTGATTTGTTGATATTAGATTTAAATATGCCAGGTGTAGAAGGGTTTTCGGCACTGGCTTACGTACAAAAACTATACCCAGATTTGCCAATTGTCATGATATCGGCCAATGACAAACCTGAAACCATCATGCATGCCAAAAATTTTGGTGCCTTAGGCTTTGTCAGCAAATCAGCAAATCTAGAAGACATTCGAGCAGGTCTACAAACGGTGCTCGAGGGTAATACATACTTCCCATACAAACTCAATGGGAAGTTATTGCAAAATCAAAAAGACTCTTTTAACGAAACTACACGCCAAGTAGCTGAACTCACCCCACAACAACACAAAGTCCTCTCCATGATTAAACAAGGACTCTTGAACAAACAGATAGCTTATGAACTAACTATCTCTGAAGCCACTGTTAAGGCGCATGTCACTGCCATCATGAGAAAACTTGAGGTTAATAACCGTACTCAAGCTGTTATGAAAGTAGCTAATATTAAAATAGGCAGTTAAAGTATTTTAAAAAAACACTTTTCAATATTTACTGGTTTGATCATTCAAAAAAATTGGTTAAGTAATTGTCTCAACTTAATTGGCTTCAGTGGTTTAAGCAATAAATGATAACCGGCTTCTTTGACTTGATTTTTTAAGTCTTCAGAATGATTAGCAGTGATAATAATTACGGGACAATTCAAATTAAACTGCTTAAACAACTTAACTATAACATCGGTACCAAGTTCATTATTTAATTGATAATCCACTAATAACAAATCAGGTTTAACTCCCATATTCAATATTTTCTTTGCCTGAGCAGAACCTTCAGAACTGTGAACACTTAAGCCCCAACCTGATAACAACTGATCCATGCCATTGAGAATTTGCGGTTCGTTATCAATACACAATACAGTCTTTTGTTGTTGGTTTGAGCTTCGGGCCACCCAACCATCAACCTCATCTGCCGGCTCTTTAGACTCAGTTGCAGCCGACGGTACATTTAACAAAAAAGAAGAACCTCGGCCTGGTATTGAACGGACATTCAATGGGATGTTTAACTGTTTGAGTATTCTTTCGACAATACTCAAGCCCAAGCCCAAACCTTTATCTGGAACATCAATGGCTTGATTGGTTTTAATCTTCTTATTGAGGCGTTTGAATTCATTGAAAATTTCGATTTGCTCGTCTTCAGTTAAACCTACACCCGTATCAATAACTAAAATTTGTACGTATTGTTTTGCTGTTACATAATTGCGTCGTGCCGCAACCAACACCCCACCCTGTTCAGTATATCTGATGGCATTACTGGTTAGGTTTTGTAACACACGATACAACAACTTTTTATCTGTTTGAACCCATAAATCTGACTCTCTAACCCGAAACTTCAGACCTTTTTTTGTGGCTCTTGGATCATATTGTGTGGCCAATTGATTAAATAAATCATTCAATGCAAAATCGGTGACATCAACTTTAACTCCTCCTGCATCAAATTTAGCAATGTCTAATAATGCACTGAGCATATTTTCTGCAGCCCTCAGAGATTGATCTAAATTAGCAATTGTTGATGCCACATCAATGGGTAACTGTGCACTTTTTTCACTCAAAACGGCAGCAAATAGTCGTGCTGCATTGAATGGTTGTAACAAATCATGACTGGCATCAGCAATGAATTTAGTCTTACTTAAATTGGCCTGCTGCGCAATGGCAGTTGCATCGGCGAGTTCTTGATTAGTTTTTGACAATTCTATGGTGCGTTGTTCAACACGATGTTCCAAATTAACTTTGGCTTGTTCCAATGCCAATTCGGCTTTATGGCGGGTACTGATGTCTTGCATAATCACGAAAACACCATTGATTTGTGTTTTTTGGTTTTCAGTTTTATGGGTATCTGGCACATAAGTGCCTAAAATAAAATGTTGTTTGCCAGTATGATCGGCTGTAGACATTTCAAAAGACTGGGTTTCTCCATTAAAAGCTGCTTTTAAATAAGGTTCACGTTTTGCCAACTCCGTTTCACTGAATAGTTCATGTAAAGCACTGCCAATCAATTGTTGTTTACTCTTACCCATAAACTGTTGATAAGCCTTATTTACAAACAATATACTTCTGTCATGGTTCAAATATGCCAACATAGCTGGTGAGTGGTCAGTATAAAACTGAATTTGTTGTTGCGAATCAATCAAGTCTTGTTGCGTACGCTTATACTGTGTTACATCATTATATGTGGTTACATAACCACCATTAGGCATAGGATGACCCTCAATTTGCAGGTATTTTCCATTATTAAAAGCCCGTTCTGATTGATAACTGCGCCGCTGCCTAAGTAACACCATGCGTTTTTCTATTTCTTGTTGCGCATCTTGGTTAGGCAATAAGCCCCGTTTGGCATTAAAGCGCAAAACTGTCATGATTGACATACCTCTTTGAATAAAATTGTCTGGATAATTTAGCAATTCAATGTACTGTTTATTCCAAGCAATCAAGCGAAGATTCTCATCTACCACACTAACGCCTTGAGAAATGCTTTCCAATGTCGCTTCTGTCAATGACCGGTTGAATCGAATGGCCTGTTGAGTTTCATCCAACAAATTAAGAATTTCATCAACAGCTAAACCTTTACTTTGTAGCATAGCAGTCACTACAGCACGTGCTGAAGATGAACCGATAGAACCGGCCAAAAGCTTTTCTGTGAATTGAATCAATGGCGTACTGACTTGATCCTCATCACTCATTCTATGACCCAGGCCTTCAGCAAAATTGGCAAATGACTGATCAGCAAAATTGATACCAATTAAACGTCGAACCACTTGCTTTAAATCACCCACTGTTAAATCATCCGCAGTTGATTGATCACCGATATGAGCCACCTTATTCAATTGACGTTTACTCAACCATTGGGCGCTCAACGCATAAATAATATGAACCGCGACATTAGTTGCCAAGGTATAACTGAACAATTTAAATAAAGGTGGAGTGGCACTTGTTAGCTGTTGCATGGTAGTTAGAATACCGTATTGAGTGGTATTTACTCCCTCGATAGGTTGTGGAATAAACACCATCACCACCCAAGCAGTCAAACCAGCCATCATACCTACAAAAGCAGATTGCTTATTAGATTTATGCCAGTACATACCTAATAACATAGCCGGTGCAAACTGGACCATCAATAAAAAAGATAGGTTACCCATAGCTGCCAACGGTACATTATTATGCGCCATCACATAAAACACGAATGCCGCTAAGCTGATAACAAATATGCTGATGCGGCGACTCCATAACACCACACGTTTTAAACCATCTTTTTTCTGTAAATGGTATTTCTTAATGTGCAAATACAATGGTAAAATTAAATCATTACTGATCATGGTACTGAGCGCAATGGTAGAAATAATGACCATTCCTGATGCTGCAGCTAAGCCACCCAGAAACACCAACATGGCCAATGTATTTTGTTGGTAATGTAAAGGTAATTGCAAGACATACAAGTCAGGTCGACCTGTATCTGTTAAAAAATCACTGCCAGCCAATGCGATTGGGATCACAAACAAAGTGAAAATCAACAAATATACAATGAAGACCAACCTCGCTTTGCCTAAATCCTGTTGGTTTTCACTTTCAATGACCGTCACGTGGAACTGACGTGGTAAACACATAAATACCAACAATGCCAACATGGATTGAGCCATGAAATTTATCGACAAATTAGGCCCTCTGGATACTAGACTGGACTCTGCACCACGAGCCAAAACTTCATTAGGGTTGGCATATATAAACCACACAACAAACACCCCCACCCCGACAAAAGCCAAAAGTTTTAAGGCCGATTCAAATGCAATCGCCATCATCAAACCACGGTGATGTTCAGTTACATCTAATTTTCGAGTGCCGAATACCGTAGAAAAAAATGCCAATAAGACACTGATTAACAAAGCACTGATAAAATCACTAGGTCCCGCACTTTCATGATTAAAACTAATCACATCAATACTGGCAGTGATGGCTTCTAATTGTAAAGCAATGTATGGGATTGCAGCAGCTACGGCGATGACTGTAACCAACACAGCTATGCGCCTGGATTTTCCGTATAGACTGGCGATAAAATCAGCAATTGAGGTTACGTTATTCGCTTTA
>CALLLZ010000491.1 GCA_938008005.1 uncultured Marinicella sp.
AGTGCGCCCAAAATATGCCTAATGGGCATATCTTGAGGCCAAAAACTCATTACAAAGCCCTATTGTTGGTTGTTTTGATCTAAACAACCAACAATCGCGATTAATAGCTGTTATTCCTAATAAATCAGGATCTCCTTAAGGGGTGAAAGGTCTACTGTTTGACCACTTCTCCTTTACGCTTTGCAATCAAAACCACATCGGCTTTTCTTTGGGCAAAAAGACCATTGGTGACCACTCCGGGGATTTGATTGATTTTGTTTTCTAGTTCTACGGGGTCTAAAATTTTGAGGTTGTGTATATCAATGATTTGATTGCCATTGTCAGTCACGTAGCCTTCGCGGTAGATAGGCTGGCCGCCATGTTTGACCATTTGTCGGGCGACGAAACTGCGAGCCATTGGCAGTACTTCAATGGGTAACGGGAACTTGCCGAGTACATCAACTTGTTTGCTTTCATCAACGATACAAACAAATTGCTGACTGGCGGCTGCAATGATCTTTTCACGGGTCAGTGCGCCACCACCGCCTTTGACTAAGCGATTGTGTGCATCTGACTCATCAGCGCCATCTATATATAAGGACAAATCTCCGGTTTGATTCAGTTCTTTGACATTGAATCCGAGAGCTTCAAGGCGTTTGGTAGATTCTTCAGAACTTGAAACCACAGCTTCAATGCGGTTTTTCACTTGTGGCAGTAAATCAATCAAGTGGTTGACTGTTGAACCTGTGCCTATTCCAATCACCATGTCGAAATCGTTGATGTAGGTCAGGGCAGCTTCGGCCACTTGTTTTTTAAGTTCGTCAGAGTTCATATTTTTAAATATCCGCTTTCGGTATAAAGGTGGTTGATTTTAACATCCCAGCTTTGGGTCGGCAATTGTTGATGCTGTTGAAACCGATAGCCAACACCTGCAAGTTGGGTTTGATTATTGCTGATTTCATTATTGTTGTGGCTTTCAAAATAACGGTCATAAAAGCCACCGCCCATGCCCAGTCGATTGCCCATCATATCAAAACTTACTAAGGGCATCAGGCACAAGTCCAGAGGTGTCTTTTCAAGTGAGTTGATGTAAGCAGGTTGCATGATGCCAAATTGATGTTTTTTGATAAGTAATTCAGGTGTGTACAATTGGAATTGCATCTGTTCAGCCTGAATGCTGGGTAAGTAGTGGTACTTGTTTTTTATTTTGAGTAAGTCGGTTAAGTCAACCTCACCATTGAATGGCAGATAAATAGCTATGTGTTTTGCTTGTTTGTACAGTTCTGAGTGAATGATGTTATTAACGATTTTTTTACTTAATAAAATGATTTGTTTTTTATTGAGATATTTTCGTTGCTTTAAAATATTTGACCTGATGGTGGTTTTATTCATCGGGATTCACCGTTAATGCTGTTTAATTTATACAGTAAAATTACATTATAAAAATAACGGATGGAGATGTTAACCACATGTGCCGTTGTACACTGGCGTCCTTGGTACCAAAGGTACAAGGCGGAAACTCAACAACTGGCTAAGGCTTCTCACTGCGAGGTGAGCATGCACACTGACAGTTATAAAAATTCCCTGTTAAATATAATTAGGGCCAAGGCATATGCGTATACCTCGAACACCGCAGTCAACATCCGTAGGTTCAATTTTAGTCGTTTGCCATAGCTTGTTCAAGTTTATCGTTGAGTTTTTTGACTGTGGATAATACTTCAATATCGTAGTGTTGGTTGATGGATTGTGATTTAATTAATTCATGTGAAATGTTCAAAGCAGCCATTAAAGTTATTTTATCGCTGGACATGGTGCCGTTGTTGTTTTTAATTTCAGTCATGGTTTTGTCTAAGTGATCTGCAGCTGACAACAGTGAAGAACGTTCTTCTTCTTCACAAGCAAACTGGTACTCCTTATTAAGGATGCGTACTGAAATTTTTGTTTGACTCATGCGGTTTGCTCCAAAGTCTTGAGGCGCGATATCATGGACTCTAAACGCGTTTTGGCTTGATCATTTTTTTGCATCAAATGTGATTTTTCTTGAGTCAATTCCTCTAACTTGTTTTGTAATGCTTTATTTTCAGCTTTAATTTTAGTTAACAAATCAATCATTTGATCGGTCGTTCGTTCTAAAAGTTTTATGTCATCCATCGTTAATGCCAGGTTAGATTAAAGTGATTCTCGTATTATTGTAATTGTAGAGTCCGTAACAGACTGTGCAATTAACTCGAATAAATATAGTTTGTTCAACTCTAAAGGTCAACAAAGATATGAGAAAATTAACACAAGTTAATGAAAAATATCATAAAATACGCCACAATTTTACAGTTAAACAACAATATGATTCCATATCAACCCTTTGCTGACCATTTAAAGTCAATTGGTGTACTTGCTTCACCCTCAGAATTGCATGCTCAAGCATCAGCGGTTTTGTGCGTTAATCAAGCGGCTTCTTTTGAGTTTTGGTTGCAGCAAATGATCAATGAATATTGTGTTGAAAACCCGCAGGATGCTAATTTTAAAATGGTGATGTCGGCAGTATTTGACTACGCCAAAGAGCAACTGCAGAAAGATGATTATTCCTATCAATTATTATTGCCGCAAGATAACAGCAGTCTGGCTGATCGTGTGGCCGTATTATCTGAGTGGGTGGCAACTTTTTTATCGGCTTTAGGGACCGCTGGAATGGCAGACAAAAACTTGTCTAAAGAAGGTGCTGAGTTCATGCAAGACTTGGAACAAATTGCTCGAATTGAAAATGACTCAGAAGAGGTTACAGGGGAAGAATTAGACTTTGTTGAAATCACAGAGTATGTCCGCACTGGTGTGATGATGTTATTTATTGAATTGAATGCAACGAGGGCGCCCACTCAAAGCATAAATTAATCAATAAAATACTTGCAACCAAACACGTAATTAAGTACCATTCCCGCTCTTTGTGAATGGCGTGGTCTGTAGGTACATTTCAACAGTGAAAATAACAGGCAAAGCCCAATAATTTAAAATAGCCAATAAATAGAATAAATTAATATGAAAACATTTAGCGCAAAAGCAGAAGAAATCAATCGAGAGTGGTTTTTGGTTGATGCTGAAGGTAAAACTTTAGGTCGTATGGCCTCTGAAATTGCTTTAAGGCTCCGTGGTAAGCACAAACCAGAATTTACACCTCATGTGGATACAGGTGATTATATCGTTGTTATTAACGCTGATAAAGTGGCTGTAACAGGTAATAAATTAAATGATAAATTGTATCACCATCACACTGGATACGTGGGTAATTTGAAATCCATCAAATTGAAAGATATGTTGGCCAAACAACCTGAAAGAGTGATTGAGAAAGCAGTTAAGGGCATGTTGCCTAAAAACACTTTAGGACGTCAGATGTACCGCAAGTTAAAAGTTTATGCGGGTTCTGCTCATCCACATGAAGCCCAAGAACCAAAAGCCCTAGAAATATAAGATACGAGGTATAAGAATATTATGGCAACACAACAATACTATGGAACTGGCAGAAGAAAATCTTCATCTGCACGTGTATTCTTAACACCAGGTTCCGGCAAGATTATCGTCAATGATAAAGACATCAACGAGTATTTCAGTAGAGAAACTGGTGTGATGATCGCTACGCAACCTTTAGAAAAATTAGGTATGGTTGATCAATTTGATATCAAAGCAACAGTTGTCGGTGGTGGAACCACTGGTCAGGCTGGTGCCATCCGTTTGGGCTTGTCTCGAGCCTTACTTGAATCAGATGATACCTTGCGTCCACAGTTGAAAGAATATTCTTTCTTAACTCGGGATGCCAGAAAAGTGGAAAGAAAGAAAGTCGGTTTACGCAAAGCACGTCGTTCTGTTCAGTTCTCGAAACGTTAATTCAACGTTTAAAGTGTTACCAAAAGGCCGGTATATGTCGATATACCGGCCTTTTTCGTGTATATGATGACGGTATTGTGAAACCATTCACAGACTTTGAGCGACTTTAAATACTAAGATTTATGTCTTCAGCATCATTGAATTAAGATATCATGCCGCTATTTCCAAGAAACCAAAAGTTCATACAGTCCATGTTGGGTTATGTAACTGTGTATTTGAGTTTAACAGTGATCATGACTTTATTGTTTGCAGCTAATGTAGCTGTGAAACCTCAAGTTGATTGGTTTTTGGTTGGTATTTACGCGATACTAAGTCTCATGGCATTTACCTACTTTTTTATTAATGACCGTCTTGCCAGAAGGTATAAAGGTCGTTTTATGGCACTGGGTTTTTTAATGTTTTACTTAGGGTGGTTGAGCCTGGTCATGAGCATGGTTTTTCAGGTGCCACAAACAATCATCATGTATTTGGCTGGTGGGATGTTTATAACAGGATATACCTTGGGGTCTTTAGGCTTGGCGCACTGGTCAGAAGGTTATTACAGAGATCGTAATGATTTAAAGATGCAAACTCGCACAGATGACCTGACTGCCTTGAGTAATCGTCGGGCATTGGCCCAGGATGCTCTTGAAGAGCAAGCATTCGCAATGGCCTCTGAGAGCCATTTGTCTTTATTGGTTATTGATTTGGATGACTTCAAATTAGTTAACGATAAATTAGGACACGAAGTGGGTGACCGTATTTTGGTGCAACTCAGTCAGCTCTTATTGCTGTACACACGAGATACCGATAAAACCTATCGTTGGGGTGGTGAAGAATTTGTTGTAATGCTCCCTGTTACTGCGTTATTTGAAGCCCATCAGTTGGCCAACAAGTTGATTAAAAAGGTATCAGAATATGGATTTAATGTGGGGGAAGTAGAGCCAATAAGGCTTACTGTGAGTATCGGAGTGGCTCAGTGGTTGAGTAATGAAAGTATGCTCAAAGAAACATTTAAACGTGCAGATGAAGCGCTTTATCAAGCTAAGCATGAAGGCAAAAATTCGGCGGTGTCAGCTGATTTTAAAAACATCAGATTGCTTTGAATGATGTCAGTCATTTACGACTGACATCATAGCTGTACAAGCTTAGCTGACAAATGCCTTTCCAGATTTGGCATGTATAGTTAACAATTTGGCAGGTTTGAAACGAATGCCATGTTCTTTTTCAAGGTCTTGTAATGTTTCCGTTATCTTATCTGCACCCGTGGCATCTAAATAACTGAATGGCCCGCCTGTAAAAGGAGGGAACCCTAAACCTAAAATAGCAGCTAAATCGCCATCTTTGGCAGAAAACAAAATACCTTCTTCTAAACAAAGTACACATTCATTAACAAAGATCAGTCCAATGCGGTTTTGTATGTCGGTTTTTGAATAGTCTTTGCGATCTTCTCCGCCAAAGTATTTATATATTTCGTTGTTTACAGTTTTGCGTTTCTTTTTACCACCCTTTTTGGGATATGCATAAAAGCCTTTACCGGTTTTTCTGCCATAGAGTTTGGCTTCAGCCAGTTTCTGTACAGTGTCATCTTGCTCAATGCCACGTTTTACAAACATATCACCCAATGCACCACGCGCAATATGAGCGCCTACATCGATACCAACTTCATCCATTAGTGCCAATGGTCCAACTGGAAAGCCCCAGTCTTTCATGGCGGCATCTACGTCCTCAATTTTGGCACCATCGTGTAACACTTTGATGGCTTCATGAGTCAGTGCTGATAACACGCGAGTCGTATAGAAACCTGGGCCATCTTTAACCACGACCACTGTTTTACCTTGTTTGATTCCTATATTGGTGGCCATCTGGCGTGCACGTTTGGAGGTTTTATCAGTGACTATTAACTCCAATAATGGCATCTTGGGAACCGGCGAGAAATAGTGCATGCCCACCACGTTTTGTGGGTTGGCTGCTTTGGCTGCGATGTTCGCTAGTGGCAAGGATGATGTATTGGTGGCAAATACCGTTGATTTTTTGCAGCGTTTTTCAATGTCAGCCAAAATGCTTTGTTTTAAATCAATGTCCTCAAACACGGCTTCAATCACTAAGTCAGAAGCATTCAAGTCTTCATCATTGGTTGTGGTTTTAATTTTTGCCATCAAGCGATCTCTTTCAACTGCTCCCATGGCTTTGCGTTTAACCAATTTGCTAAAATCAGACCAAATGGTTTTCAATGCACTGGCCAATCCTTCGTTAGAAATGTCTTTGAGAACCACGTCATAACCGTTTTTTATTGAAACTTCAGTAATTCCAGCGCCCATAAAGCCGGCACCTAACATTGATAAAGTTTCTACATTTGCGGTTTTGTTGTTGTTTTTGAGTTTTTTGTTTTCTTGCATGGCTAAAAATAAACCAATCAAGCTTTTAGAGGCTTGGCTGGCATGCAGTTCACCAAAGCCCATGGCCTCTGCTTCTAACCCAGCTTCAAGGCCATGTTCTAGTCCAGTTTCTACGCAGTCTAAGATTTTAAGTGGGGCAGGGTAGTTTCCACGGGTTTTGTGCATCACCGTTTCACGGGCTTTTTTCAATGCGTAATTACGGCCAGCTTTGGTGTTCATCGCTTTGTCAACCAAGCTGGTTTTCTTTGGCTTGCGTTTAATGGGGTTGCTAGCTACTTTTAAAGCCGCTTGATATAAACCCTCTTTATGAACCAAAGAATCAATTAAACCTGCTTTTTTCGCGCTAAAAGGGTAAATGTTTTTTCCGGTCAAAAGCGCATCAAGGGCATATCTTAAATTGGTTAATCTAACCAATCGCTGTGTGCCACCACCACCAGGTAGTAGGCCAAGCTTCATTTCTGGTAAACCGAAAACTGTTTTCTTGTCAGTTGATGCGATTCGATAATGGCAGGCCATCGCCACTTCCAATCCGCCACCTAAACAAGCGCCATTGATGGCTGCAATGACAGGTTTTTTTAGCTTAGATAGTCGCAATAAAATTTGGTTGCCATCTCGCGAGAGTTGTTCTACTTGTTTAGAGTCTTCAATTGCCATCAAGTCTTTGATATCAGCGCCAGCAATGAAGCAGTTGTCTTTTTTAGAAATTAAAACCGCTGCTTTAATTTCTTTGTCTTCTTCTATTTTGTCTAACAGTGCGCTGAAATCACCCAGCATTTTGACTGACAGTGTATTAACTTCAGCACCAGGTTGGTCCATCCAGATGGTGGCAATGTCGTTCTCTTTCGTTAATGTATAGTATGCCATGATATTATCCAATCCTCTTTAACAGTATTGATGAGCCCAAGCCGCCAGCAGCACATGCACTGATGAGTGCATATTTACCATTGCTTTCAAGTAAACGCCTGGTTGCTGAGGTCAATAACCTTGAGCCCGTAGCGCCAAAAGGATGGCCCAGAGATAATGAGCCGCCTTGGGTGTTGATCTTATCCATTGGAATTTCACCAAACTCCGAGTCTAGGCCAAGGCTGTTCTTACAAAAGTCTTCATCTTGTAATGCGGCTAAATTAGCCAGTACCTGGCCAGCAAAAGCCTCGTGAATTTCAAATACATCAATGTCTTTAATCTTCAAACCAGCTTCATTGAGTAGTTTAGGCATGGTATAGGCCGGTCCCAATAACAGTTCGCCGTGGGGGTTTTGACCTGAATAGGCATAACCTTCTATCACCACTGCGGGTTTTAGCTTTCGTTTCTTTGCTTCATCCAAGTCCATCAGTAAGCTGACAGCTGCGCCGTCTGTAATGGGGGAAGCATTGCCAGCTGTAATGGTCCCATGGGGCTTAACAAATGCCGGGCGTAAGCTGCTCAGTTTGCCAATTGAAGAATTGGCATAAAATGTATCATCTTGATCAACCACCTTAAATTTAGGTGGGATAGGTAAAGCGCATACTTCATCCTTAAATACACCAGCTTCCCAAGCTGTCGCAGCATTTTGGTGTGATCGCAGTGCAAATTGATCTTGTTGTTCACGTGATACGCCAAATTTAGCAGCCAATTGATCGGCATCAGCACCCATGGTCAAACCGGTTGAAAATTCTGCAATGGCCGGCGCTTCCGGGGCCAAGGATTTGAATTTAAAGTTTTTGAATACTTGCCAAAAACCTTTTAATCCTTTGGCTTTTTGGGCTTGTAATAAGGTTTTTTTCAACTTATGAGTGATCCTCACTGGTGCATCAGATGATGATTCTACACCGCCAGCAATAGCGATTTTAGCTGCGCCAGATTGAATCGCATTGGCGGTATTGGTGATGGCAAGATTGGCTGAGATACATGCCATGGTTACTGAATGTGCAGGGGTGTTGAGATTCAAGCCTGCACCAATCATGGCTTCGCGCGCAATATTTGATGTGGATGCGTTTTGAATCACACTGCCCATGGTGACTAAGTCACAATCATCTTGTAAAAATGTATGACGGTGTTTTAAATTATTAAGTGCTTCGCGAGCCAGGTCATAAGCCTTGAGGTCTTGTGCCTGACCAGTAGGTGCCTTCATAAATGGCGTTCTTAAACCGTCAATCACAGCCACTTTTGAATCTTTGAATATCATAAGTTTGCTTGCTAAAAAAAGAATTCAATTATTTTGGCATACGCTTGGGTATTGTCAAGTGAAATACTGTTACAACTTATACATGTAGCCACAATCCATATATTTTGGTATTGCAGAAACTGTTGTTTTACATTGAATAGCGGTTTTAGGTCAAATGCACATTTACAAATATGTACTTGATGATTGAGCGTCAGGGCCACTTTAGTTGGTTGTGGGTAATTAAGCGGTGGTGGATAGACTAAAAGTTGACAATTTTTAACACTTGATTGTTTAAACTCTGGACGTTTTAAGCGTCCAGAGACTTTATATGAATATTAGTTCATTTATGCTATTTTTTTAATTAAAAATCCATTTAAAAAACCTATAATGCCGCCCATTACTGAGATTTTATCAGCTTCTCTTTTTTAAAATATTGATGAGAGTTTTATGTTAGAAATCCGTTTTGGCATGCTTAAATTACTGGCCACAATTTCAATGCTGTTATTATCTGTTTATGTGAAAGCGGGTACAACCGCCTGTACATCTATTGCAAGTGGTAACTGGAGTGATGTGAATACTTGGAACTGCAACACAGGATCTGGTGTTCCACGAACTGATTCAAGGGTGAGTGTTGTTAGCCCACATACTGTTGTACTTGATGTCGATGCTTCTGTTGTCAGCATAATCGTAGACTCTGGTGCAGATTTAGATGTGGCTGCCAGTGCCGGCGGATTAACCTTGAGTTGGACTTCTTCTTTAAGTGACATCAGTGCAGCTAACATTGATTTGTTGGGGGATTTGACCATCAATGCGTTGACTGGGGCCCCTATTGACCTGCTCATGGGTTCAGTTGATGGGCCATTTAATTTGAACTTGAATGCTGAAGGTAATACCCAAATCAATAGACCCATTGGTGGTGTCACACCCTTGGCTTCTCTAGATACAGATCAAGATGGTAGCATCACTATAGCCAATTCAATCACAACCACATTAGGTCAATTCATAGATGATGACGCGGTGATTATCGCTGGTGATGTAACTTTATCGGGTGAGGTAAATCTCAGGGGAGCTGTTGATGCAGATATGATCGCTGCTGACCGAAATTTGACCATAGATTCATCTGTTGGTGTACAAATGAATAGCGAAGTTGGTGGCGCCATCGCTCTGAATTCATTGTTGGTGCAGAATGCTACCAGAATCACGCTGGAGTCTGATGTAACCACCACTGAAGCTCAAACATATAACAGCGATGTGGTGATTCGTACAGCAACTCACCTTACTGGCAGTGAGGTCAATTTTAATGGCAATGTCATTTCAGAGTCGGTCACCGCAAACGGATTTGACTTGACCGTTACTGGTGATGCCAATTTTACATCTGATATAGGCACATTAACTCCTGCAGCATTTGGATTCGTGAATTTAAACAGCCTTTCAGTTGTTGGAAATACTGATATTACTGTTGCTGGTGACGCTGATTTCATCACCGATGGGGGGCAATCTTTCGATGGAGCGCTGACTTTAGGGGCAAGCACAATTTTTAGCAGCCTCGAGTCAGGAGATATTGTTTTTTATGAGGGTATATTGGCAGCTGGTCAGCACGTGACAATTAACACTGCGGGAACAACCAGGATTACGAGCAGGGTGTTTGGTGCTGATTTTTTAATAGAAGCTGCCAGTTTAACCACAGATGCAGCAGGGTTAACATGGGTCTCATTTAAGGCCGATTTTCAAATGACCAGTGATGATACGGCTACTACGTTTAATGACACACTGCAATTGGGGCCCAGTACGGAAATAATCATTACCCAAAATGGTGCGGCTGACACGGTGTTCAATAACAATGTGGTTTTATTCAGTGGTGGGCCAAAAATATTGACAGTGAATGATGTCAGTGGTCAAACCATATTTAACGGTGACATCAATATAGGGCAATTAAACACCAATGATGGATCAGGTGATGATTTGACAGTGATCAATGCTGCTTCAATCAGAACTAACCGTGGTGGATCTAATAATGGTGTGATGACATTCAATGACCCGGTGAGGTTGATGCAGGATGTAACTTTTTCTGAGAATAACAATGGTCAAATCATATTTAACAATACACTGGATGAAGCCGATGGCGTTCCAGGAGTTGATATTACGATCAACTCTGGAAGCGAAGTCATATTAGGGCCGGTGGGAACCGTTAACAGCGTTAACAGTTTGGTCACTGATGCTGATGGTTCAACAACATTGAATGGTAATGTAATTGGTAACACGCCTTTTATCTTCAATGATACAGTGACTTTGAATCAATCTGTACGTATTTCTGGCGAGGATGTTAACTTTAATAGTGCTGTTGATTTACAAACTTTTGACTTAAGAATCAATGCACTTGAATCGACAATGGCCGGTGTAGTGAGTGGTTCTGGTGGTTTGATCAGCGATGTGTTTGATAATATCAACCTTGCTGCTGAAAACACGTATACAGGTCAAACAATCATTAACAGAGGTAATTTAAATCTACGAAACGCCCCATCAGTTAACAGCATCAGTGAGTCAAGTGAAATCATACTAGGCGAAGATGCATCCCTGCTTCCCAACGCATTTACCCTCAATTTTGACTTGGCTGATGGCCAGACTTTATCAGGAGAGGGGAGGGTGTCTAATTCGATGACAGGCGCTTCTGGGTCTGTGATTAGCCCGGGAAGTAGTCCTGGTGAACTTCAGTTTGATGATTTGTCAATGAGCACTGGTAGTTCTTATCATGTTGAAATTGAAGGATTTATTCCTGGAATTGAACATGATCAACTTTCTGCAGGACAAGTAAATCTCGATGAATTCATGACAGGTGGTGCTACATTGATTGTAGATCTGAACAGTGATATTCAGTTGAATGATCAGTTGGTAATCATTGATCAACTTGGGCCATTTTCAGTCCATGGCACTTTCAATGGTTTGCCAGAAGGTGCTAGTTTGACCGCAACAAATGGTTCAATTTTTAATATCAGTTATGTCGGGGGCGATGGCAATGACGTGGTATTGTCCGGAGCATGTTCTAGTGCTATCACAGTTACAGATGGCGCTGACAGTGGTGCGGGTACATTGCGTGAAGCCGTAAAGGATTTATGCCCTGGTGGACAAATTAAT
>CALLLZ010000492.1 GCA_938008005.1 uncultured Marinicella sp.
GTACGCATGGTGGTTTACGCCTACAAGCAGAAAACAGTAATTACAGTGATATCCTCATTACGGGTGAAACTGAACTGGTGATTTGGGGAGTGGTTACTGGGGTGGCTAGGTCATTAAAATGAAGACTTATGCTTTGTGCGACGTGAACAGTTTTTATGTTTCTTGTGAGCGTATTTTTCGACCGGATTTAAACAGTCAGGCTGTGATTGTTTTAAGTAATAATGATGGTTGTGTTATTTCGCGCTCGGATGAGGCAAAAGCCTTAGGTGTGGGTATGGCAGTGCCTTTTCATGAGGTTAAACAAATCGTTAACAAACATCAAATTAAATGGTTTTCTTCTAACTACTGCCTTTATGGAGATATTTCACAACGTTTTAATCAATTATTGAGTAAACACTGTGATCAAGTAGTGAGTTATTCCGTTGATGAATCATTCATGTGTTTTGAAAACTATCCAGAAAGTATGAGGATTATTGGCTTAAGAATAAAGCAACAGCTCTATAACTGCTTATCACTGCCTGTCTGTGTCGGTTTTGGCCCCACCAAAACCTTAGCTAAGTTAGCCAACCACATAGCTAAAAAACACAAAGTACGCAGTGATGGGGTGGTTGATTTAAGTGTCCCAGATACCCGAAATTTTTGGTTAAAAAGAATACCTGTTGATAAAATTTGGGGAGTGGGTCGACAACTGTCTAAAGCTTTGATAAACAAGCATATTCATACCGCTTGGGATTTGCATGAAGCTGATCATGCTATTTTGCGCCGTCAGTTTTCAGTGAATATGGAGCGTATGGCTTTAGAACTTCAAGGTATTGCGTGTTTGCAGTTTGATGAAGGTCCTGTGAGTAAGAAGAGTATTTTAAATTCTCGTTCATTTGGTCATACCATCTATGATTACAATGATTTAAAGGAGGCGTTGTCTTATCATGTCAGCCGCTGCTGTGAAAAACTTCGCAATCAAAGCTCTTTGGCCAGTGTAGTCAGTCTGTATTTATATGCCAATAAAAAGAACCGAGATTATTTGTTTCAGCCGTCTATAACTTTAAACCTAACGGAGCCAACGGATGACACGGGTGTTTTCATTCAGGCCATTGAAATGGGCTTGAAGAAAATTTACGGCGCAAACATGGGTTATAAAAAAGCCGGTATTATGCTTAATGGTTTGGTGTCGAAAACTTGTTATCAACCTGATTTGTTTGCCACGGTTAAAACCAGGCCTGAATTGATGAGATGTCTGGATGATATTAACCTTAAATACGGTAAGGACAGTTTAAAATTTGCCAGTTTGGGTTTTGAAAAAAAATGGGCGATGCGAGCCAATGCCAAATCACCTAACTACACCACGAGGTGGTCAGATTTATTGAAGGTAAATGCATAGCCTTGTTTTCAATCGAGTTACTCTATTACTAATTGGTTTAAACCACTTCTTCTAAATGATTGTTGATGTGCATTACATGAGCACGGGTGTATTGTTGATGGTTTAATTCGCCATAAGCGAAATGTGGTTGCAGATGTTCTGTATAGTTTTCGAAGTCATTCAAGGCGGTTAACAAACGGCTGAATGCCAAAAGTTTATCACCAGCATCCAATATAGGTGCGCCTGGAATCGGTTCAACCAGATCATGGCTCATTTTGCCACGATAAGCAAATACTGAAAAAGCGCTGTGTCCCAAGGTGTTTTTGAAGGCATCTGATTTATGTTCAGGGTAACCGGTCATTGAATACTCAATGCTTTGTGCCAGGTGGTTGAAGATTTGACTTAAATTCCAGCCGCCGGTGGCTTTCAGTTTTAATAAATACAATTCTTGCAAATCAATTTTGGCTTGTTCGATGGTGAGTTTACTGACATCATATCCGTTCATCAACCAAACTCCCGAGCCTCCGACCAAACCTGCCGTACCTATTAACAATGATTTTTTAAGTAGGTTTCTTCTATTCATCACATACTAAGATTGATTAAATTGAATTAATCATAGCATGCGCACTTTATTCATCGATTAAAAAATGGTGGTATTGTTGTGCCAAATATTGAGTGTAAGTAGTTGCACCTTGATAACGGTTCAAATGTGTTGTGTCATTAAACATATGTGGCTTCATCATGGGTAAATTTTGGTGGTCTTTAATTTTTATGTTGGTAGCTGTTTCAATTCTAGATATGGCGGACTGCAAGCGTTTCTTACCCGACTCTGGATAAATAATCCAGTCGGTATTACGTGGCAACAAAACCACTTCAACATGATCTGAAAAAGTTTTGAATTCGTTCACAATACGGATAAAGGCTTCAAGCAATTCATCACTGAAATTCATTTCTAAAATATCAGCAGTATGAATTCGATTCAATCGATCATCGTCTAATTTTGCTGGATCAAGATCAGTGGCATAGTAATCTTCAAAAATTGCCAATGTTTCAGGACTTCTTTCAGCCGCAATGGTGCCACCACCTTGCCATTCATATGACCATTGCGAGTTGACATAATTAGGGTACTCTTTATCAAAAGCTGCGTTTAAAAGTTCACCCAACTCATTTCTTTTTTTATCCATTTCTTCATTTCTTTGAAGCTCGGTTCTGTTTCGAGGCTCTTGAAATGATTGAGCAAAATAACTGGTGACCATTTCAGCAGATATGCTGTCACGCAAATACTTGATGTTATACAGCCGGACACCTCTTGTCGGGTCATCCATTAAAATTTTTCTGAATTCTTTTTCAGTGCCAAGCATGGTAATGAAAGAATCCTCTATTGGAAGCGCGCCTTGATGTCGCGTGATGGTGGTTTGAAAAGGGTTGAATTCAATCACAGCTAACTTCAAACGCCTATCGTTTTCCACAAATGCTTCTTTGATCCGGCGTGCCAAGAAATCTTGAAAGAATGGATTGAGACCGCCAAATCCAAAATTAAAAGATTTAATATTTTGGATGCCTTGATCATTCAAGTGTTGATCAAACTCTCGAGGAGAAAAGCCAGCTCGAACCATAGAAGAACCGAACACCATAGCCAGCTCTTGAGGTTCTTTAACGATTTGTGGTAAAGCTGCTTTGGCCTCCAGTACCCGACCCAAAATGGTCTCGCTGGAAGCATCGTTGATGTAAGCAAAGGCTTTAACTAAACCTAAGGCTGCCGACATACCCAATATGATCGCCAGCAGTGTTTTGCCGTAAATGGGGCGTCTTGCTTCTGGGTTAGAACTGGAAGTAGATGAAGGCATTGGTGGGTTCTCCGATGAGTAAACAAATGGCTTGGATAATGATTAAAAGGGGCCAAAAAAGCCACCATTTAGCCATCAATTGAGGGGTTTTATTCAACACAAAATAATCCATTATGTGCATAAAAAACAAAGCAGCTACAGTCAAGGAAAATACCAGCAGGGCTTTTGATCCTGCATCTGGTAGGTTGCCACTGAAAGTATGCATCTGGCTGATGATTTGCCAAGCTGAATCCATACCATTGGCTCGAAACAACACCCAGCCAATAAGTACCAAATAAAAAGTAATGATCCATTTGGACAACTTGTTGAAAAATCTTTGACTGTGGGCAAAACCAGCAAAAACTGATGAATTGCCTAACTGATGTGTGGCGATAATAATCAGTCCGTGAAATAAGCCCCAAACTACAAATGTCCATGCAGCTCCATGCCACAGACCACCAAGTAACATGGTGATCATTACGTTTCGAATTCGGTTGTGCTTACCGCCCATAGAAATATATAAATAATCACGTAACCAGGTCGACAAAGAAATATGCCAGCGCTGCCAAAACTGAACAGGAGATAATGCAAAATAAGGTAATCTGAAATTAAGTGGAATTTTGAAGCCAATTAACATGGCTATGCCGATGGCCATGTCACTGTAGCCAGAAAAGTCACCATAAATTTGTCCAGCAAAAGCCAGAACACCAGTCCAAGTTTCTAATACACTCACAGCACCACCATCAAATGCCATGGCTGCAGGACCTGCCAGTAAATCGGCGATGGTTTTCTTAAACAGACCTATTGTGACCAATAAAAAACCATTGCACACCATATCCCAGGTGGGTACTGGTAATTTGTGAAACTGAGGTAAGATGTGTTTGGCACGTAGGATGGGGCCGGCGACCAACTGTGGGAAGAAGGCCAGTGCTGTGGTGAATTCAGCCAAACCTTTGCGAGGTTTCATGTCACCTCGGTATACGTCAATGGTATAGCTCAAACTTTGAAATGTATAGAATGATATCCCTACTGGTAATACCCAAGATAAAGAGCCCAGATCGGCTTGATAACCCAATATATTTAAAAAGTCAGCGACTGATTGTATGACAAAGTCGGCGTATTTAAATAAGGCCAAGATGCCAAGATTCATCACTACCGACAAAGTCAGAAGCAATTTTTTACGCTGTTGGCCACTGTTATAGATGGCTTGAGCCAGAAAATAATCAATGACTGCAGAGCCTACTAACAGTGGAATAAAACGATAGTTCCAAGTGCCATAAAACACCAGTGAGGATACCAGGATGAAGTAGATTTTGGGTTTGTGGCGTAAAAAAACAAAGCCATAAAACAACAAAAAGACGATCAGAAAGATGAAAAAAATTGGTGTGTTGAACAACATATTAAATTCCCAGCTCCTCAATTATTGAATTTATTATGTTCAGAAGAACGCACAAGAATTGATTTGGTTACTGAGGGCATAAAAAAACCCCGAATTAATCGGGGTTTTTGGTAGTGGTGTGATCGTTTTTATTTAAACTTCAACATAAAATCAACTTGTAAGCGATCGTAATCTGCTTTGTTTGGCTGGTCTTTGTTTACCTGATTACTGAAATATGCAAATTTCAAAGAAGTATTTTTATATAACCCATAACCACCTCTGAGCACATGACCTTTGGAGCCGGTATTACCATTGCCAAAGTTAGAATCGTTGAACAATGCATAAGCAGCATCGGCGTCAATATCCATGTACGAGTAATTTAGGTGCCAAGTGCCTGGTTCGGTGACTTTGCCCATGTCGAATCCTACGGCATATCCAGAGTTGAAATCATCTGCCTCCATATTTTCAATATATGTACCAAAGATAGAAAAAGGTTGATTGGCTAGCTTTGTTTTATACTCCAAAGAGCCTTCGACAATATTAAAATCATTGGCGATCAATCCATTAGAATCCAAGGTATTGCCTCGAGCTTTTCCATCAAATAAAGGAGCAGAGCCTTGTAGATCTTG
>CALLLZ010000493.1 GCA_938008005.1 uncultured Marinicella sp.
TATAGAAATTAATTACAAGGCCTCGATAATCCCTGCTGCGCCCATGCCAGTGCCAATACACATGGTTACCATGCCGTATTTACCGCCAGTTCTGCGCAAACCGTGGATAGCAGTAGCTGCTCGGCATGCGCCGGTGGCACCCAGTGGATGACCCAGTGCTATGGCGCCACCATTTGGGTTGACTTTTTCAGGGTTTAGACCCAATTCGCCAATCACAGCCAACGATTGTGCCGCAAAAGCTTCGTTCAACTCTATCCAGTCCAAGTCATCTTGTTTGATGCCTGTTAAACTCAAAACTTTAGGGATGGCTTTGATGGGACCAATGCCCATAATTTCAGGTGGAACACCTGCCACAGAAAAGCCATGAAACATGGCAATAGGGGTTAAGTTATCTCGTTTTAATACATCTTCATTAACAAGTAACAAAGCGCCAGCTCCGTCAGACATTTGTGAAGAATTAGCAGCTGTTACTGACCCCCCCATACGAAATACAGGGCGTAATTTAGCCAACACTTCAGGAGTTGAACCTGGTCTTGGGCCTTCATCAGTACTGACTTCTCGTGTGGTAACTGTATTTCCAGCGTTACTGAAATCTGGCTTCTTACTGGTGATTTCTACTGGGATTATTTCATCATCGAAATGGCCGTTTTGAATGGCATTGATGGCTCTGTTGTGACTTTCAACAGCAAATTTGTCCTGATCTTCACGAGAAACCTGCCACTGTTCAGCCACTTTTTCGGCAGTGATGCCCATGCCATAGGCTATGGCAACATCATTATCTACACCATCGGCATCCTCAAATACGGCTGGATTCATCGCAATTTTATGACCCATCATAGGTACCATACTCATGCTTTCAGTGCCACCAGCAATGGCAGCATCCATTTGTCCTGTGGCTATTTGTTGTGCCGCTATAGCTACAGCTTGTATACCCGATGAACAAAAACGGTTGATGGTCATGGCTGGTACACTTTCCGGTAAACCTGCCAGTAGGGCGGCGATACGTGCTACATTCATGCCTTGCTCTGCTTCAGGCATCGCACAACCTATCACCACATCACCAATGGTTTGTGGATCGAATGTAGGGTTTCTACCTATGATTTCTGTCAGACATCTGGCCAGCAGGTCATCAGGACGGGTTTTGTTGAACATGCCTCTTGGCGCTTTACCGATAGGTGTTCTAACAGCTTCAACTATGTATACTGGTTTCATTTTAATTCTCCTATCAGTTTCTAAGTGGCTTGCCAGTGGTTAATGTGTGTTCTATTCGTGCCAATGTTTTGGGCATTTGAATCAGTTCCATAAAATACTTGCGCTCTAAGTCGAGCAAATATTGTTCTGTGACCAATGAATCGGCATCGACATACCCACCGGCAATGACGATGGCAATGCGTTTGGCTATTTCATAGTCATGCGCTGAGATCATGTTACCTTCAATCATATTAGCCAATATCATCTCCATATTTGCGATAGCTGGTTCACCAGCTACACGGATGTTTTGTTCATTGGCTGGTGGGAAGTAGCCTTTGTTATGTAAATAATTGACTTTTGCTTTTGCGACATGAAGAATTTCATTGGGGTTGAATACCACTTCAGTACAGGGTTTTAAAAAGCCAATTTGTTTGGCTTCTAAAGCACTTCCTGCTACTGCAGCCATAGCTACTTTCTTGAAGTAATGTTCTAACATTGGATACAGGTCTGTACCAAAAGATTCTGATGCTGTGCGTCGGGCAATTTCTTTCAGGCCTCCGCCAGCTGGGAGTAAGCCTACGCCGGCTTCAACAAGGCCGATATAAGTTTCAAAAGCGGCAACCACTGATGTCGCATTCATAGAAAATTCACACCCACCTCCTAAAGCCATGCCACGTGTTGCCATGATTGTAGGTACAGAACTAAAACGCAGGGTTTGTGAAGTTTGTTGGAAAAAATCGACTGATTTTTCAACTTGCTCAATTTGGCCATCAGCAATGGCCATCGCGGCTGGGGCTAAATTGGCTCCTAAAGTAAAGGGTTCTTCGGTTTGCCAAACGATTAAACCTTTGTAATTTTTTTCTGCAATGTCAACGGCTTTTCTCAAACCTTTTAAAACACCTTCAGCAATGATGTGTTTTTTTGTTTTGAAACTGGCAATTGCTATGGCATCTCCTTGATGCCAAATTCGAATGTCGTCATCCTCAAAAATAGTTTCACCATAGTGTCCTTGTTCTGATATCAACCGATCTGGGAATAGTTGTCGTTGATATACTGGTGCACTAGATCTGGGCTTGAAAGTATTTTCGGCTGCTGAATATGAGCCCCCTGAACCGTGTGTGCCATCTATCTTCATGACCCATGAAGGCATGGGTGAAGAGGCCATGGTTTTTCCCGCATCGATATCATCGACTATCATTGATACCATGCGATTCCAACCTGAGGCTTGCCAAGTTTCAAAAGGACCTTGGCCATAGCCAAAACCCCAGCGTATAGCAAAGTCTATGTCTCTAGAAGTGTCAGCAATGTGCTCTAACTGAGTGGCACAATAGTGGAATAAATCCCTGAATATTGACCATAAAAATTGTGCTTGTGGAGAGTCAGTTAAGGCGTGTAAGTCGTTTAGGCGTTCTTGTGGCTTACCTTTTTTCATGATCTCAACAACACGTGGATCAAGCTCGATATTTTGAGGCCTGTATTCACCTTTTTCGGTGTCAAGAACTAAAATGTCTCGGCCCTTTTTCATATAGACACCAGCCCTGGTTTTTTGTCCCAATGCACCTTTCTCTATCAATGCTTGCATCCAAGCTGGTTGTTCAAAATGGGCGTGCCATGGGTCATCAGGTAAACCATTTTTCATCGTGTTGATGGTGTGAGCCAAAGTGTCTAGGCCAACCACATCAGCAGTTCTGAAAGTGGCAGATTTGGGACGGCCAATCAAAGTGCCAGTTAAGGCATCAATGGTTTCAAAAGGAATGCCGAACTTAGCACCATGATACATGGTTGACACAATTGAAAACACGCCAATTCGATTGGCTATGAAGTTGGGTGTGTCTTTGGCAATGATCACCCCTTTGCCAACTACAGTCGTTAAAACAGCTTCTAAATCAACAATTACTTTTTTATCGGTGTTGTTTGTTGGAATGATTTCTACCAAGTGCATATAACGTGGTGGGTTAAAGAAATGCACACCACAAAATTTAGATTGTAAAGAGTCAGGAAGTACTGTTGATAATTCATTGATACTCAAGCCTGAAGTGTTGGTGGCAAAGATGGCATCATCACTGATGTAATTTTCTACCATGTCATAAACAGACTTTTTAATATCCATGCGTTCAGCCACTGCTTCAATAATCAGGTCGGCTTGTTTTAATTTAGCCAAATCTTGTTCGTAGTTAGCCGGTTCGATCAAACTTAATACTGAGCCGTGACCCAGAGGTGCGGGTTTTAACTTCTTCAAGCCAGCCAATGCCTTGTTGACGATGCCATTTTTAGGACCTTCTTTGGCTGCCAGGTCAAATAGTATGGCCGGAATTCCTGCATTGGCGAAATGGGCAGCTATTTGGGCGCCCATTACACCGGCGCCAAGAATAGCCACTTTTTTGATATTTTTAGTCTTCATTGTTGTTTCCGAAATGGTTAATTAGTTCAAGTTTATGGATGGCATCGTATGCATTCCTGATTTGTTCTGCTTGTTCTACACTGATGATACCAGCTGCCAAGGTGCGGTCAATCAGTACTTCATAGTTTTTGGTAGTTAAGGCGAAGCCAGTCGCATTGGTAACAGCATTTTCAATATTTTTAACAAGGATGAGCTGTTCTGAGGCCTGAGCAATTTTTGCCAGTACACTGTTATTTTCTGTTAACTCTTCAATGGTGTTAGGGTCAACCAAGGAAAGGTTGTTTGGCGCTGCAAAGCTGGCTTGATGGAAGGGTTTGCCTAATGGGAAAATCATAATTTTAAGCAATAATGCTGAAAACCTGGAAAACGCACTGTTGATACATTTATTGATGCTTTGTTGGCTCAAGAAAAAACTGTCGCGCAGCGATTGTTTAAGAATGAACTTGGTATTGTCATTCTCGTCATTGGTTTTTTGATATTGTCTTAATACGGCCATTTGTACAATCAGTTGTTGATTACATTGCGCCAGATAACCAGTGAATTCGGTGTTGTTTTCAATTTTTAATGACCATTTGATCAAAGCCATATCAGCGATAAAAGCATAAGTGCTGCTCATTCTTTTAATCAGGTTTTGATGTTTGGTTTTTGGCCAGATAAAACGACCGAACCATGAGGTTCTGACTGCATGTACCCAAATTTTTGCTAAGTTATTTAGGATATAAGCCATATGTTTGAATAAATAAAAGTCCAATTTTTTGGTGTCGACGTGAATCTGGTTAAGCGCTTCTACTTCTTTTTTATACCAAGGGTGTGCAGACAAGGCTACTTTCTTCATTAGTGGCAATTGATTGATTTCATGGCTGTTACCATCAAGCTCCATGCTCAGGTGTTTGACACGGAAGTATTGGTTGAGGTTGTTTTCGCTTTTGATGTGATGAGCATTGGATCCCAGTACAGTTCTTAACCAAGAAAGTTGGTGTAGACTGATATCAAAAATACTGTTTTTAAATAGTATGTTTGAATAACTCATCAATATATCGTTATTGTTTTCACTGGCTAGTGCCATATTTTGTATATTAAGCAAGCGTTGTCGGTGACTGAATTGGCGATTGAGTTGTTTTTGTACCAATCGATAATTTAACAAAGCCCTGGAGTTTTGTTTTTTTATGTGTGCAAAATACCATGAAATGTAACTGGTGTTGTCATGTACGGTAGTGGAAACGGCTGCTGGCCAGATACTGGCGGCAGATGCTTGTTTCAAATACATTTGTTTGATGCCTTGGTTGACGTTTTTAAAGCCGCCTACAATTTGGCTCAATGGGATGAAAATATCTTTAGCAGAACAGCTATAATAGCGGAATAAGCCCTTGTAGGCTTCATTTCCTCGTTTGATCTTAATGTGGTCGTTATCGGCATCAAAAATACACAAAGCAGTGCCCAATTTGGTGCGTTCGCTGAGTTCATTGGCAAAATCAGATAAATTTACGGCCAAATAAAACATCGATGAATCATCGGTTCCTAACATGATGATATCTGTGAAGCTAAGGCGAATGCCATGTATAGACTGTTTTTGGTGGCTCTCAATATCGATTCGGCCTTCGATGGATGATTTACCATTTTCTAACAATTCATACAAAAAGGTGGTGTTAAGAAAAGGCAGTTTTTTGCCAGCCGCAAATTGAGAGAGGTGTTGTTGTTTTTGATTTTCTGTACCGTGATTTTGGATGATGCTGATAACTGATTCGGTATTCACTATGCCTATTAACGCAGCCATTAATGGGTCTAGCTGTGAAATTCGGCCAATTATATATGCCAGTTCATGTTGGTTGAATGCTTGGCCACCGTACTTGGCCTCTATGGCCATACCAGAATAATGCTGTGGTTGAATGGCATGTCTGAAGTTAACTACATCATGTTTGCGATTATTTAATAAATTGTCAGCGAATGATTTGGCGCGGTTGGTAATGGGGTGGTTGGGCATGTCGGCGAATTTAAAGTCGGGTTGGCCATTGTAAATAGCCTTTTCGAACTTGGTAACCAACCAACCATTATCTATTTGTTCGAATTGTTGCCAATTGATTCTGTCTTTGCTGTTGAATATTCTGAGTAAAGGTAGGGTTAAAAATATACGTCTTATATAATGTATGTTTCCAACAATCATGATATTTAACAACAAGAATAGAGTGATTATGCCTTGTGTGTTGGTGATGAACTTTAGCTTATAAAAAACAAAAGGAGTAAAAAACCAAAAAATTGATAGCAGCCAAAAAGGCAGTCGGTAGTAAGCGTGGATCAGTGCCAGTAAAAATAATGTCAGGAGATATGGCGTCATCCAGCTTTTAAACGGTTAATGCTGAAACAGCAAATTGAATCAGTTCTTCTACTGATTGATTAAAGTATTCGGTTTCTGGCATTTGTTTGGAAAGGCTTGATGCACCAAAGTCGCCCATGGTATATGTCAGTGCACCAATGATAAAGTGGAATCGCCAAAAAATAGTTTGTCTGGGTAGTTTTGGGCAAGCCAAGTGTATGGCATCAGCAAATTCTTTAATGATTGGCGTATACCGTTTAGCCAGCAAATCATGTAGTGAATCGCTTTGCTCAGCATAAGCACGTGCCAAAACTTTCATAAATACACGACCTCCTTGGTGTTCATCATTGATCATGTACAAAGCTGGGGCGATAAAAGCATGTAAGATTTGTTCTAAATTACATTTGAGTTGAGTGTCGCCTTGGTTAAGGTCGTGTAACATTTTTTTTCTCACTTCAAATAGATTATTTAAGCGTCGCTCAAGCACTTGATTGATAAGTTGTTGCTTGTTACCGAAGTGATAGTTTATGGCAGCTAAGTTCGTGTGTGCTTGCAAACTGATTTTTCTGATCGAAAGCTCAGCAAATCCATTTTCGGCAATCAATCGTTCAGTGCTATTTAGTATTCTTTCTTTGGTTGAAAGCGTTGTCATATTACAAGTGGGTTGGTCAAGTTCAGGCATTGTAATTGATGTGTAAGTTGTTATCAATTCAAACGGTTGTTTTAATCGTGAGAAGATAATAGTCTTGATTTGTTGAAATGCTTATAAATTAAGGGCAGGCGGTTTATTCTGTCATATAAACTTGCTACAATGCGCAAGTTTTTTTATAGGAAGGTGATGATTGGATTTATAAGGGTTCAGTCATTCAATCACCTGAAAGTTAAATAATTTTTTTAATTTGAGTCGTAAATAGCAGATTTTAAAAGAAAAATCTTGATATTAAGGGCTATTTGGAGTAAAAAATGTCTAAGCAAAGAACTTTATCAATTATCAAACCTGATGCGGTTGCAAAGAATGTAATTGGTCAGATTTACCAAAGATTTGAAAATGCTGGTTTGAAAATAGTGGCAGCTAAAATGAAACACCTGAGTCAGGCCGAAGCTGAGGGCTTTTATGCTGTGCATAAAGACAGACCCTTTTTTGGTGATCTAGTGAGTTTTATGACTTCGGGTCCTGTCATGATTCAAGCGCTTGAAGGTGAGGAAGCAATTAAACAAAATCGCGACATCATGGGTGCAACCAACCCTAAAGAAGCGGCGGCAGGTACCATTCGAGCTGATTTCGCTGAAAGTATTGATGCCAATGCAGTACATGGCTCTGATGCAGAAGAAACAGCTGCAATAGAAATAGCTTACTTTTTTTCAGCTACAGAACTGAACTGAAAACTTAAAATTATATAAAGAAAAAAATATTTTGAAAAATGCACCCATAAATTTATTGAATTTTGATCGAGAAGCTTTAGAGGTTTTATTCGTTGAGATGGGCGAAAAAAAATTCAGGGCTTCGCAGGCGATGAAATGGATTTATGGGGAGCAAATACTTGATATCAATTTGTTCACCAATTTCAGTAAGTCACTGCGAGAAAGCCTCAATGAAAGTTGTGTTGTTGAAGTGCCCGAATTGTTGAGCGAACAAGTGTCAAAAGACGGTACCATAAAATGGCTGTTAAAAGTGGATGCAGTCAATGCTGTTGAAACTGTGTACATTCCAGAAAAGAATCGCGGTACCCTGTGTGTTTCTTCGCAAGTGGGGTGTACATTAAACTGTACTTTTTGCGCAACAGGTGCTCAAGGATTCAATCGCCACTTGACCACTGCTGAAATCATTGCCCAAGTTTGGGTGGCTGCTAATCAATTAGGTCACACCTTAAATGAACGTAAAATCACCAATGTGGTGATGATGGGTATGGGCGAACCCTTGGCTAATTATAACCGAGTACTACCTGCATTAAATATTATGCGAGATGATTTTGGTTTTGGTTTTGCTAATCGACGTGTAACTGTCAGTACTGCAGGTCTAGTTCCTTATATTGATAAATTGAATCAGGACGCCGATGTATCGCTGGCGATCTCACTACATGCGCCTTACGATGACTTACGCAATCAATTGGTGCCATTGAATAAAAAATACAACATAAAGACTTTATTGGACTCGTGTAAGGCGTTTGTTAAAAATAAGCGCAAAGCCAGAATAACCATTGAATATACCATGATTGACGGTATGAATGATAAACCTGAGCATGCGCATGCTTTGTGCCAACTATTAAAGCAAATACCCAGTAAAATTAACTTGATTCCATTTAATCCTTTTCCTGGTAATCAGTTCAAACAATCCAAACCTGAAGCAATCGAACGTTTTAAAAATATATGTATGAAAAGTGGCTTGATTACCACTGTTCGAAAAACGCGTGGAGATGACATTGCTGCAGCTTGTGGCCAACTGGCGGGAGATTTCATGGACAGAACACGTCGATCATCAGAACTTAAGAAATTACAATTAGAGGTGGTGGCGTGAAAAATATACTGTTAATTATGATGTTGAGTTTGTTGGCCAGTTGTGCACAAACC
>CALLLZ010000494.1 GCA_938008005.1 uncultured Marinicella sp.
GTTTGTCAACACCGGCCAACAAGTTCTGATTCGGTATGATGCTTTTCCCTATCAACGTTATGGACTTTATGAAGGTGTTATCATTCAAGTGGCTCAGGCAGTGATTGATCCTAACGAAGCCGCTATACCTCTACCAACTACAGAACCTGTTTACCGGGTTAAGGTAAAGATAGAATCCCAAGTCGTTGATGCCCACGGTAAAAAAATGCCACTTCAAGCAGGTATGTCAATTTCAGCAGATATTATTCTTGAAGAACGCAGTTTGGGTGAATGGTTATTGGCACCTATTTATAGCCTCAGAGGCAGGATTTAATCATGCAAAATCCATTGTATTTACTTCGCTATGGTTGGGGTAAAAAATTACCAGTCATCATTCAAACTGAAGTGGCTGAGTGTGGTCTGGCATCTATGGCTATGGTGGCTAACTACCATGGGCACCAAGTTGATTTGAATGCTTTACGACGTAAGTTTTCTATCTCTTCTAAAGGTGCCACTTTACAGGGCTTAATCCAATTGGCTGACAGTCTTCAGTTGAGTTCTCGTCCTTTGCGTCTAGACTTACATGAGTTATCACAATTACAGACACCTTGTATTCTACATTGGGACTTGAATCACTTTGTGGTGTTAAAAGCCATTAAAGGTAAGCAGATTACCATACATGATCCTGCTGTGGGTGTTCGTACCATGCGTATGGAGGAATTCTCTAAACACTTCACTGGAGTGGCTCTTGAACTGACCACTACTCCAGATTTCAAACCTGAGAAGATAGCTAAAAAAGCCAAATTAAGTGATTTTTGGAGCAGAATAACTGGTATAAAAAGGGTGTTGATTCAAATTCTCATCTTATCAGTTTTGTTGCAAGCATTTGCCATAGCCACACCGTTTTATACCCAGTTGGTGGTCGATGATGTGATCATCAGTAAAGATATGAACCTGTTAATGATTTTAGCTTTGGGTTTTGGTTTATTGGCGTTGGTGAATATACTGGTTACCGCGTTGAGGAGTGTAATAATTTTGTATATGGGTACACAACTCAACATACAAATGGCCGCCAATCTTTTTCGACATTTACTGAAATTACCGATGGATTATTTTGAAAAACGCCACATAGGCGATGTGATTTCAAGGTTTGGTTCATTACAAACGGTCAAGGACTTATTAACCACGGGTGTTATTGAAACCATTGTTGATGGCATTATGGCTATTGGATTGGTAGTCATGATGTATATCTACAGTCCATTGTTGGGTTTAATTGTGACGGTTGCTGTGGTGTTATATGTATTATTAAGACTGGCTTTATATCGACCTTACCGCCAGCTAAACGAAGAGTCTATTGTGGCCAACGCCAAACAGAGCTCAAACTTTATGGAAAGTGTTCGAGCCATTCAGAGTGTAAAACTTTTTGGCAATGAGTCACAACGACAAACCGTTTGGCAGAATTATTATGCAGATGAAGTCAATGCAGGCATTAAAGTAGGAAAGCTAAGCATAGGTTATCAATTCATCAATGGGTTTATTTTTGGTTTGGAAAACATCATCGTCATTTATTTAGCAGCAACACAAGTGATTGATAGTTTAATGACCATAGGTATGATGTATGCATTCATGTCTTATAAATCACAATTCACAACCAAAGCATCAGCACTGGTAGACAAAGTGATTCAGTTCAAAATGTTGTCATTACATATGGAGCGATTAGGTGACATCATTTTGTCTGAACAAGAAAAAAACGTTGAGCAAAAAAGAGCTGTTGCCGATATCAAGGGATGTATTAAGTTAGAGAATATCAGTTTTAAATATTCTGACAATGAACCTTTGATTTTAGATGACTTAAGTTTTCAAGTTGAGCCAGGCTCCTCGGTAGCGATTGTGGGGCCCTCTGGAACGGGTAAAACCACTTTGATGAAAATCATGTTAGGCCTGTTAGAGCCTGCCAAAGGGCAAGTCCAACTGGATGGTGTAGATATCAAACAATTAGGCCTTAGATCTTATCGCAAAGAAATTGGGACGGTAATGCAATCTGACGAACTGTTGTCAGGAAGTATCGCAGATAACATTTGTTTTTTTGATCCACAGTTCGACCAGAAAAGGATTGAAGAATGTGCAGAAATGGCAGCAGTACATATGGACATTCAAATGATGCCAATGGCCTACCATACACTCATTGGAGATATGGGTAGCAGTTTGTCAGGTGGTCAAAAACAACGGATTTTATTAGCCAGGGCTTTGTATAAAAGTCCAAAAATACTGTTTCTTGATGAAGCCACTTCGCATTTGGATGTCGGACTGGAGTCCGTGGTCAATGAAACGGTTAAAAAATTGGATATCACACGAGTGATCATTGCCCATCGAACTGAAACCATCGCGATGGCTGACCGTGTGTTGTTTCTACATGCTGGCAAGTTAACAGAGGCTCCACGGAAACCTTCTTCTAAAGAAAAAGAATAGTTCACTTTTAAAAGTCGACTTTAAAAAGCCAAACCAAACATTTCAATTCTTTAGTTATGATTTGGCTTTTGCTTGGGGCAGTTTTCGGGCTTAAAAGACTTGTGTGAACAGAGTTGTTTGATAGCGTTCTGTTCTTGTACCTCATCAGCGCAAGGTACTGGCGAGTGGTGGTACTGTGAATTAACTTATGAGGCATGTGCAGCTGATTGCGGTATTTAATCCCTCTTTACCTAAACTTAAAACCTCTGCAAGAAAGGAACCTTCATAACTGATAGTTATGAAGGTTCACTTAAGTTGAGTTATTGGGTATATTCTGCTGGGGCTGTTGGACCACCTTTTCTTTTATAACCATCAATTCTTATAAAACGATATTTCATGCGCTCTAAGATGGCGTACAACGAAGGTATCAATATCAGTGTAATAACTGTTGCAAACAAAATACCAAAAGCCAGTGATACCGCCATCGGGATAATCACTTTGGCTTGAAGTGATTGTTCAAACATGATGGGCAACAGACCAAAGAAAGTGGTTAATGAGGTCAATAAGATAGCACGGAATCTTTTACTGCCGGCATTTTTTACGGCAGTAATAATGTCAGTGCCTCGACTGCGTTCTTTATTAATGTAGTCTACCATCACCAAAGAATCATTAACCACAACTCCAGTTAAGGCAATCACCCCAAATATAGACATCATACTAAAAGTCATACCCAACAATAAATGCCCAACAATGGCGCCGGTGATACCAAATGGAATCACTAACATGATAATAAAAGGCTGAAGGTAAGATTTTAAAGGAATGGCCAATAACACATAAATCAACATGATTGCTGACAACATCCCTATACCTAAATTGTATATTAAATTGGTCATTTCTTTGCTCGTACCATCTAAGTCGAATGTTACATCAGGGTACTCTGGAACGATGGGCTGGCCTGGCTTTGGCATCAATTGACTCACTATGGTTTGTGGGTCGGCAATGGATTTATCTACCATGGCTGAAAGACGAGCGGCTCGTTTGCGATTAACACGCTCAATGGAGTTGGCTGCTTTGCCTAGCTTGATGTCAGCCACCGTACCTAATGGTAGCTCATCACCCTGTTCAGTACGAATGCGAAGATCATCTAATGATTTAAGCGACTCTCGAGTTTCACGGTCATAACGAAGCATCACTTTGATCTCATCGTTACCTCTTTGTAAACGTTGAATTTCTTCACCATAATAAGCTTGTCTTATTTGCCTGCCAATATCAGTTTGACTGATTCCTAAGTTTTGTCCAACTGGCTTGACGGATAATTCAATTTCGTCTTTACCAGCTTCAATAGAATTTCTGACATCCGAAACGCCTTCATAATCGGTCAATTTCGCAACTAAAATATCGGTCGCCAATCGTAATTCTTCAGTGTCACTACCGACAAGTTTGAGACTGACATCAGGGCCTTGACCTGGTCCTGTCAATGACATGGTACCGATGTGTGTGGCCCCAGGCACTTCTCCGATGTATTCAGTCCAGCGTTTAAGCATTTCTTTACCATCTATAACTGCATTCTCATCTTTAACCAATTCAACAATAACCTTGCCAGAAATTTGCGTATCTATAAAAGACAAACGATGGGTAAAAACTGCACCACTCTCTTTCCCAACTGATTCACTGACTTCTTTATCCAACCTAACCAGCGCATCCTCCACTTGTTGTAAAACCTGCTCTGTTTTCTTCTGCGGTGTACCTTGTGCCATCGCAAAATCAGCTTGCACAAAATCAGCGACAAAATCTGGCATCATCACAAACCGCACCAAACCATTCGCAATCAACCCAATACTTAACACAAAAATTCCAACAAACACAGTGAGTGTTAATCCCGGTCGACTGATGGCTTTGCCTATAGTGGGTTTATACCAATGAGCAATTACATGCTCCAAACCATTATTAACCTTGCGTTGTAAACGCAGCAGAGGCCCAGGGTTTTTGGTACCAATGTCATCAGACTTCATATGCGCTAAATGAGCAGGTAGTATCAATTTAGATTCAACCAAAGAAAACAGTAAGCACAGAATAACCACCCACCCTATGGCCTCAAAAAATGAGCCAAATAAAGTGCCTACAAATAACATAGGCGCAAAAGCTGCAATGGTGGTCAACACGCCAAAAGTGGCGGGTGTGGCAACTTTTTGCGCACCAACTACCACATTTTTCAATGAATGCCCTTTGTGTTGAATTTCAGAATAAGCACTTTCACCAATCACTATGGCATCGTCGACCACAATACCAAGCACCAAAATAAAGCCAAACATACTGAGCATATTGATGCTGATACCGGTCATGGGTAAAAACATGAAAGCACCAAGAAATGCCACCGGCAATCCCAACATCACCCAAAACGCCACTTTAAGTCGCAAAAATAAGGTCAAGGTTAATAGAACCAATACCGCTCCCTGTAACATATTACGTTCCATCATATCCAAACGGCCTCGAACATAATGCGAGGTATCTGACCAAGAAGCCACAGACATGTTGGCCGGCAACTTACTCTGCATTTTCGCCACATAAGCATTAACCTGATCAGAAATAATCAATACTGACTCATTCTCAACAGCATTAATCTGAATACTGATAGCAGGTTTACCATCAAAGGTGCCAATAACAGCCGTTTCCACAAAACCATCCTTGATGGTAGCTAAGTCTGAAAGCAACAACCTTGAACCATCCGGGTTGGTTCGAATAACAGTTTGGGCAAATTCTTTGCCTGTATAAGACTGACCCACTGACCGGAGAAGTACATCACCACGATCGGTTTTGATCGAACCACCCGGCAAATCAATGGAGGCAGCTCTGAGTGAACGAGCGATTTCATCAAAAGTGATTTGATATTGTCGAAGTGTATTTTCATCAATTTCAATGGCAATTTCATAATCACGACTGCCCACCAAAGTAGCCATAGATACATCAGGTAAATCGATGATGTCATCCCGCACATCACGGGTCGCTTGCAGTAAATCTGACTCTGGCACGTTGCCATAAACTGATAAAAATAACACCGGTTGTTGAATCAAAATCTCACTGATAATCGGCTTCTCAGCTTGTTCTGGAAATGAATTGATGCCATCAACGCGATTCTTGATTTCTGCCATGACATTCTTCACGTCGTAATCACTTCCGACTTCAATATTGGCCCGAGCTACACCTTCATTAGCCACACAAGTGGTTTTATCGATACCCTCCAAGCCAGTAACCGCGTCTTCTACTTTGACACATATGCCTTTTTCCACTTCATCGGGCGCCGCCCCTGGATAAGCCATACTGATTTGCACTTGATTAATTGAAGTAGCTGGAAACATTTCTTTTTTTAATGTCCAGGCAGAATACAAGCCACCAATGACCAAACAAACCATTAACAGATTGGATGCAACTGGATTACTCGCAAACCAGTATATTATTCCTTGATCCCATTGTTTCCTCATGATTCTGCCTCAGCTACTAGAGAAGCTTTACCTGGGTCGATTTGTTTACCTACCACCCGTCGTAACTGCATACCCGCCTCAGGAGCTTGTATCGGGGTAGTTATGATATGATCACTAAAGTCCAATCCTTGATTCACATAAAAATATTCACTGGTTTTATGAACCACTTCTACCGTTTTAATTGCTAATATACCTGTTTCAGAACTCCCATCGCCAATGTATAGAGCCACTTGATCGTTCGGCATCATCCAACTGTTTGGGATGGCAATCACGCCGTTGTACTCTGAACCTGTAATTTTCGCTGACAAGAAGGTATTAAATAAAATATTTCCAGCAAAAGGTCGTTCAATCTCTGCCACTGCATAATTCATTAACGTCCGGCTGTCTTTACTCGATTCCAAACGCTTAATTTGACCTATAGTGAGTATTTGCCCTTGATCATTCATAAATCTAACTGGTAAAGGATTTTCTGTCAGTGAAGTACTGATGAGATTAAGTTTATTGAGATCAGAGTTACTTAAGGGTAAACGGACTTCTCCCACCTCGGTTCCTGCCAACGACCCCAGCTGGCCTGATATACCTACAAACTGGCCTAAATCGACCATCTTAGTTAATACAGTACCAGTGAAAGGTGCTATTATTTTAGTTTTACTTAAATCCCTTTTGGCTTTTCGCAAGTCTGCTTGTGCCGCTTTAACACTCGCTTTGGCACCAGCTAACTGTGGTTTATTTAGCAATAAATCACTGGGTTGGCCTTTTTTACCAAAAGACTGCCAATCTTTTTTCGCTTGATCTGACTTGGCTATTTCCAAATCCAATTGGGCTTGGGCACTGGCTAAATTGGCATCGGCTCGTGCCACAGCCACTTCATAGTCAGCTGGATCCAAAGTAACCAAAACTTCACCCACTTCAAACACCCCGCCAACGGTAAATGCCGGATTCAAAGATACCACCCTACCACTGATCTCTGACAATAAAGCGATTTGTCGCTTGGGCTGTAAGGTACCTTGCGAGTCAATGGCTAAAATTAAATCAGTTGGTTGTAATGTTGCTGTTTCAACCAAAAAGCCCTGTGGCTTTTCTGGGACTTTCGCAGGCTCTGTTTTCATCCCCCCCATCACTGACATCAGTAAAAAAACCACAGCTATTACCACAATGACAGGGATGAGTCGTTTAATAAGTGAAGGTCTTTTGAGTTTTTGGTGATCAATTTTTTCCATGGTTTTTTCCGGCGCGTTTATGCGATTTTTTAATCATTATAGATAGAAAAATTCAGTTATCCCCTACCCATATTGCTTTATTTTAATTAACTTGACATCAAACTTTTGTGAGATTAAACATCAAATATACAATTGAATGAATCTTATTTCATGTTTTTAATGCTCAAGTATTCATCGACTGTAATAGAGCCAACAGATGTTTTATATTAGATGGTTTTATGTCGCCTAATATACTTTCTGCTGTATTGTTAAAGGTGTCTGATGCTTGTTTAAAAATATCGAGACCGTTTGCTGTAATTTTAACCAAACTCACCCTGGCATCTCTGGGGTTAACTTCTTTGCTCACCAAACCAATTTTTTCCATCGGACTCAACATTTTAGTAATACCAGAGGCAGAGCGGCCCAATAAATGCGCTAAGTCTATACGTCGCAGGACATGATTAGGCGCATCAGACAAATGAAAGAGCACCATATATTCAGTAAAACCTATACCATGAATCGAGCCCAAGGTCGCATCCAGCTTACGGTTTATTAATGTGCTCTTGGTCCACAATTCTATTAATGTGGTCGCTTCAGCTTTGATGTTGTTCATATTATTAATTTACATTTACTTTACTAGTGCAGTATAAGTAAATTTTAAAAACAGTCAACCTTTAATAGGTGTGATGGGTAAAATGGCATTAACTATAGCTATGATGTATTGAGCGCTTTCTGTCCATAAATACGGTTCCCACTCCTCTTTTCAGCTGACCCTGAAAATACTTGAGATTTTTAATTTTGAAAGCCACCTCCCTTTGACGTCGTTCCAGCTGAGGCCGTAGGCGTTAGAAAAAAACTCACCTCTTCGTCGTTCCAGCCGAGCCCGTAGGCGAGAGCAGGAATCCAGGTGCGTGATGTATCAGCTATAATCCTTTAATAGTAAAAAAATAAAATATTTGATGGCTAAAAAAACTGATAAATTTAATAAATTCAAAATTGATAGGGAAGTTCTAAAAGGGCTGAATGAACTTCAAGCCAGAGATTACGCTGTTGTCACTAAAATTTACAGTGACTTGGTATCAGGCTACAAAGACTTCCAAAACCATATCAATTATTTACCACTCAAATCAAAAACTCCAGATGATCATATTAAATCAAGTAAATTCTTAAAAGATTGTATAAATTTATCTTGTGTATTGTCTGAATCTTATAAATTCTTTTACGAGATAACAAATCGATACGAACTATTGGGATTTCAAAACTCTCAACTTAGTAAAAATAAGATTCCATTCAAAGATGTCAGAAATATTATTGGATATCACTTCAATGAAGACTCGGTTTATGTCGAATTATTCAATGGTATTTTTTCTCATTACTATTTGAATAAAGGAAATAATTTAGTGTTTTATGCAAGTGACGAAACTACAGATGCGGCATTTCCAGCCACTAATTTAATATTATGGACTATGTTTTATTTAATTGATCACGACATTAAATGGCGAGCAAAATACATGAAAAACAAGGTTGAATTTGTTGAATCAAAATTAAAAGAGCTGTCAGATAACAGCAAATTGTTAGCAGATTGGTTTGATCAATACATAACAAAGTTAATCAACTCTCATCAGGAAATTATCAAGTCATGCTCAATAGTTTTGGCTGATTTATATCAGCCATCATGAACATTTATTTTTTCAACTTGGGTTTTGTATTGATTGGCTTCTGTTAATAACCGATATTCTGTTGCCTCGTCCACAGATTCCGGAGTGTGGAACTTTCAGGTTTATTTATCTCTTGAAACTAAAAAATCCAACACCTAGATTCCTGCTCTCGCTAAAGCTCGGCTGGAATGACGGGGA
>CALLLZ010000495.1 GCA_938008005.1 uncultured Marinicella sp.
CGTCTAGCCAATCATCGGGATTTATGCCAATTTGATCAATAGTTTTGGCTGTTTTTTCTGAGATATATCCTCTTTTGTCAGCCCGAATACAGCGCCCTGTTTCATCGACTAAATCAATATAGCTTGAAAGATAAAAAGGTAAGTCATTTTCATTTTTGCCAAAGCCAGATAACCAAGTAATTTCATTCTCAATTCGTTCCTTGATCGAAGTGAAGTCAGAGTCTTTTAAATCCTTAGCCATGGCTGCTCGAATAGGGTTTAGATCAACGTAAGCCATACAGGTCAGTAAAAACTAATCAGGGACAGGCATTGATTGAGGTTTTAAAACCTTTTCCCATCCACACCTCAGCTGGTGTTCTGTTATCAATATTTTGGTGCGTCCGCACATGATTGTAAAAACTAATCAGAAAACTAATCAGGGACAGGCATTGATTGAGGATAGCCAGTTGGAGTTTTTCTGATTTTTCGTTGCTGAAAATTGATTGTTCAGTGTGTTAATTGAGTGCTTTTTTGAACCAACTTGGCTAGTTAGGTATTTTAAGGTGTTTTGCTGAATTTTAACCAAGTTGGACGGTTGCAGAGAAGATCTGCTGGTTAGAATTTGATGATTTAAGACTATTCCAGAGCGGGTGTGAGTTTTATTCCAAGTGTCCATTTGCGCTTGGTTTTGACTGAGAATTCTTTGAGTTGTTCTGCTGTCCCAACAGCGGAGAATCCGATGGATTTGAAGCCTTTTAGTTCATTTAACCAATCATCAGGATTGATACCAATATCATCAATGGTTTTTGCTGTGCTTTTGGATATAAATCCACGCTTATCATTTCTAAGACAACGACCTGTTTCATCTACCAAATCTATGTAACTGGATAGGTAAAAAGGCAGGTCATTATCTCCTTTGCCAAAGCCAGATAACCATGTATCTTCATTCTCAATTCGTTCCTTGATCGAAGTGAAGTCAGAGCCTTTTAAATCCTTAGCCATTGCTGCTCGAATAGGGTTTAGATCAATGTAAGCCATACAGGTCAGTAGGGCTCGTTCATCAAGCAGAGCTTGGCTTTTGAACCTGCTTTCCCAGAAGTGTCCAGTACACTTATCCTCTTCATTTGCCATGCGTGCAATGTATTCATTAATCGCTTTCATGTACCAGGAAACTGACATCAGTCTTTCTCGATATTCAGCGACATATTCTTTTATTCTACGAAGTTCAGCTTCTGTAGAAATTTCTCCTTTCAGATATCGATCACACATTACCGGTAACGAGTACAAAGAACACCAAGTCATGAGAACTTGAGTCGCGTTCCATTCTTTGGTTGAGTTGACCTTCAAAACGATATGAAAATGATTGCTCATAATGGCATAGGAACAGACCTCAATAGCAAATACAGAAGTGACTTTTTTAATGCGATCAATGAGCCACTGGCGGCGGTGTTCAAAGGACTTTCCAGTGAGCTGATCTTTACCACAAAGAAAAGCTCTGCGAACGCACCTTGAGACCACATGATAATAGGGTGTCTCCTCGACACAAATTTGCTGATTCCGTGCAATAGTCATACAAAACTCCATTTAAAAGAATGATTTTGGCAATTTTGAATAAACTTCTCTGTGGCAAATTTCTGATCGGCGTGTAAGATTATATTTATGGTGTGCCTGTCTCCGATTAGTTCGGTCTCCGATTAGTTATTAGTTGGTAAGATTATTCTTATTGGGATGCCTCTCCCCTATTAGTTTCCCTAATAAAATTCATCCCATTTTAATGTATTTTGACCACTGTAAATGTATGTTTAAGCACATTGTTGATTTATTTTTTATGTGCTTTGCTAGACTTAAGATCCATTTACAAGTAAGGAAAGTCATAATGAATATCAAGAAAATAGGTATTATAAGTGTGGTTCTTTTATTAGGGGTACAGTCTTCAGCCTGGGCTGTTGCAAAATGTGCGTTCCCTAACACAACGAATACACCGATTACAGGTGTAAAAAAAATAGGTGATAGTAGCGATGAGGTATTGTGGGGCACACCAGGTGATGATTATATAGATGGTCGGGGAGGTAATGACACCATTTATGGCATGGGAGGTAATGACATCCTATGTGGAGGCCAAGGAAACGACAAAATTTTCGGTGGTGCAGGTGATGACAAAATCTATGGTCGGGTAGATGAAAACTATTTTGCAGGGGGCGGCGAAGAAGGTGATTTCGATATTCTCGATGGTGGTGACGGCGATGATAAATTAGATGGTGGGCCAGATAATGATCAGTTACGCGGTGGTGCCGGCAATGATTTTTTAAAAGGAGATTCAGGTGACGATCAACTTTATGGTGACGCGGGAGATGATGAGTTAAGAGGCGACTCGGGTGATGATTTACTCAGTGGTGGTCCAGGTCATGATGATTTAGAGGGTGATTCAGGAAGGGATGAGCTTTATGGTGATGCGGGGATGGATTATCTGCAAGGAGATTCTGGTCGTGATGATTTGTATGGTGGAGCTGGTGATGATTATTTGAAAGGAGATTCCGGTCGTGATAACCTTTATGGTGATTCTGGTAATGACACATTGCGTGGAGACTCTGCCAATGACAACCTTGATGGCGGCTCAGGAACTGATGATTGTAAGGGAAATGGTGGTAATGATTCGATAATAAATTGTGAAGGCTCTACCAGTGGTGGCACCCCTGGTCCTGGCCCAGATCGTCAATGTAATGATTCTCAGGTGGCTGGAGTTGACCCAAACATTCCAGACTGTGTTCATTAAAACTCGTGCTGCAGTTATATGTATTTTTTTAGTTATTCTTTGATTAGCCACAAAAAAGGGTGCCTTTCGGTGCCCTTTCTTAGTTAGTTATGTATGAATCCAGAATTAATCTAAGAATTCAGCAAGGTTGGGCTGAGCTTTGCGACCAAACAAGGCCCCTTAAGGGGGCCCAACATTTTTCATAACTACATGATGGATTTTCATATTCCGTTTTATTTAAAAGAATGTTGTTATCCTGAAAGTAGCGAAGCGGAATTGAAAGATCCTCTAAAGCTTGGACTGTGTTACCAATGAGGTGGGTTGTCGGAGATTCTTCGGCTCGCTTGAGGTTCCCACAGAATAACATTTATTTTTTTAACCATATGATGGGTTTAGATACCCTGCTTTTAAAAAACTATTTAAACCAGAAAATCTATAATATAGAACAGGATTTTTTTAAAAGGCATGAAAATAATCCATGCCTTTGATATAAATACTGGTTAAATTTTAATGAATCGGAGAATTAAACAGGTCCTTGTAATAGGTGTGTGCCACCTGAGCTTAAGCATCTTGCTAATTCAGCATTTAAATTTTCAAATGCAGTAACACCACTATACAATATATTTGGAAGATTTCCTGGCCCAGCCCAAATAAAGCATGAATAGTGATAGTCAATTCCTCCATCACTGTCTCCAAGTCCACCAATTCCTGGATTGGCAGTTGTGTTGAAGCTAATAAAAACCAGCATGGAACTACAAAATAATGTAAGTAATTTGTTTTTCATATCAATTCCTCTGTTTACGATTAATAAATAAGTATCATATTCTTTAATAATTAAAGAACATTTAATTAAATTAACACAAAATTTTACCAATCAAATTTGCATGTGACGAAACGCACAAAAGGTGTGGCAAGCCAGTATGTTGCAGGGATTAATATGTAAAAAAAGGGCGCCGAGAGGCGCCCTTTTTTAGTTAGTATGAATTCAGATTAATCTAAGAATTCAGTCCAACCATTGGTCCATGCGCCGGCTTGTGATTTAAAAGCACCGGCATAGTTTGTTTTATCAAAGAAAGCACCGAATTTATCACCATCCATAGCCATTACACCAGGTGTAGCTGATGTTGGGTAGATGTTGTTCAATGCAGGGTTAGCCACTTGGTTACCCATTTGTGCTTCGAAAAATGATTGCACAGTGAATGCATCACCATCTTCTTCTTCAAAGTTTTGGTCACAACTGATGATGGTGTTTTCCATGGTGCCAGTACCTGACAAATTGGCAGGAGTTCCTGCAGCTGCAAATGTAGCATCAGAATCTAAATCCAAACATTTCTCAAAACCAGTCACAATCACGTTAGTCATGTTGAAACCAGTTCCTCGACGTAAAACCATACCCGTTGTGGTTTTATTGTCAGAAGGGCCACCAATGAATGTGGCATTGGCAATACTTGGTTGTGATCTTGGTCCTGCATCGTTGTTGTCTTCAAAGTTATCGGCTTCGATACCACGTTCTTTATCGTTGGCTGCATTCGGGTCTTGTTTAACCAAAACGTATTGAACGTTTCCGTTCCAGCCGTGTGTCCAATCTAAAGAATCGTCTTTGATTCCAGTTAATACCAAGTGTTTGGCATTGACTGTACCACCGAAAAATTCGATGCCATCATCTTCATTGGCATGAACTTGTACATGGTCAACAACAGTACCTGAACCAACTGCTTGGAAAGCAATACCGTTTAACTCATCTTCATCGTTGATTCTGAAACCACCGAATTGAACACGAACATACTTCAATACACCACTGGAGTCGTCAGGTATGTTACCACCAAAGTTACCTGAACCACCTTCACCAACGTCTTCACATTGTTCAAATGGAACGGCTTCATCACAGATGTTAATAGGAGCTTGACCATTGATCACTAAACCACCCCAGTTACCTGCACCAGCAGATGGGTCTGTTGCATTGAATGGACCAGTGAATACGATGGGTGCATTGGCTGTACCTTCTGCAAAGATCTTAGAACCACGTTGTACAGCTAAGAAATCATTACCGGTAACACCTAAAACACGTGTGCCTGGCTCGATGGTTAAGTTGGCAGTTGAGCCACCATCTTCTCCAACAAAAACACCACCTTGTAATACCCAGTTGGTGTCATTGGTGAAAGTCACATCACCAGTTAAAGTGCCTGTAACCGCGCAAGTCTTGGGTTGTGCTGTGGCTGTTGCAAAAGCTGGGCAGCCTGTGAATTCGGTTTGGTAAGGACAAACTGAAGCGTTACGTGCGAAACCTGCAATTTCATCAGACGGTTGTAATTCGTAACTGACCTCTGTTTCAGTGATGAAGTTGCTGTTTATGCCACTGATGTCCAGTGATAAGCTGCGGCAGCTCTTAAAATCAAATTCGGCAGTACCAAACGCAGCAGCGGTACGATTATTGGCACCCACAAGAGTTCCGCCAGTGAATTCAGCTAAAGTAGCAGTAAAAGTAGATTGACCCGCAAAAACTTCTGCGTTACCAGTAACCCAAGTTGGATTACCATCATCTGCATAAAGGAAACCAGTGATAAATAGTTGACCCCTTTCAGGACCGGTTTTGATGTAGTCGATTAACCAACCGTTACCGTTGTCGTTAGCGCCACCGTACCATCCACCTTCAAAATTTTCATCGACACTGATCGCTGTAGCTGATCCAGTCAAA
>CALLLZ010000496.1 GCA_938008005.1 uncultured Marinicella sp.
ATGTGGAAAAACACGCCTTGAAAAAAAGCATGGGCGAAAAACTCTGTTTTGTTAGCAATAGCTAATTGATTTTTAGTTAATAAATTAAAACCAATTCGGACACCAGAACCTAGAATAAAAAAATAAGCCACATACACTAAACCAGTTAATACCGTCATTTTTTTCTCATCAAACAAAAGTTGCTGTCAACATGAATGAAATTAATTTGTTTAATTAACCACTCGTTTTCTGGTTGGTTATTGCACAAAGGCAGTTCATTTTCTGTTAATAAGTAGAGGGAGTTGTTGTTCACTTGATTGTTTAACAAGTTTTGCAAGTCATAATTAATTGCTATGTTGAAATTTGATAAATGGTGTTTTAACCGGAGTTTATAAAAAGTATTGGCGCCAATTAAAACCAAACGATCAGTAGATGAAAGAATTGTTGAGTTTGACTTAAATGTCGTTTTAATATGTCTTGCTAAATCGTGGCTTTCTTGGTCTAGACGATTAATGATTTTTTGCTCAGGTGGAAAGGCTTGGCTGATTTGGTTGTGCTGCAAAAAGTGGTTTGTTAGGAAGAAGTAACTGCTGGTTAACCAAGCAAGAAAAAAAGTAGCTATTAAATGAGTGCCTTTTATTTTGCATAACCAGAATATCAAGATTGCAGCAACTAGCCAACAGCTGAGTCTGAGGATTAAACTTTTAAAATGTAAATTTGAAGCATTGGTGTAGCCATTAATTGCGCTTAGTTTAACTGGAATGAAATTGCTCCATTCGCTGAGATTAGTCGCTATTTGACTTTGATTGCCTCTATTATCTAAATGCATGGATTGAAAAGATATTTGGGATTGAAAATTTTTTTCCAAACCCAGCTCGTGCATTGACGTTATCATCAAATGTAAATCGGAGATTTCTCTGATATCCTTAGTTTGAAAGTCAATGTGGTTAATTGAGTTTTTTGATTGATTGATCAGAGCCTTATGAGGTTCACCATTAACTTTCCAGTTTAAACTAAGGTGTGTGTTTAGGTCATATTGATAATCTGCTATGACCAAGGTGTCATAGTTGGTGATGTCATCTGCAAAGCGTTCAATCCTTATATCTAATTTCAATTGACCCATAACAGTGGCATGAAAAAGATTGTTGTTGTAATAAAAAAAGCTGGGCTCAACTTTTAAGTATGAAGTTAATGCAATAGGAGGCGCTTGTTTGTTGTCATGATTTGACTTGGAATATGTTAGACATAGTGCCAATATCAATGTCGACATCAGCCAATAAATTGTTGACCTTAAATACACAATTGAAAGTTTCCTTGTTTAAAACAGCGTGTCACATTATAGTCGAAACTTATAAGTAATGGTTTTTGAATGTAATGATTTATACGTATGTGGTTCATCAGGATATTTTGTTGGTGGCAATAAATCTGTGATTTACTTCAACATTTTATCAATTAACATTGATATTGTATTGATAATAAAGATACAATCTTTTTCATAGATTAGAACTGGTTGCATGTATTTAGTTATAGAAAACACAAAAAAATCTTTTTCTTTTCCTTCCAGCGGTTCTTTGTTGGTGGGAAATGACGCTGATTGTGATGTACAAATTAATCATCCGAAAATTTGGGGGCGGCATTTTATCATCACCCATAATGAGTATGGTTGTGTGCTTGATGTGTTCGATGATTTTGTCCTAGTTAATGGTCAAAGAATTGATGAAAAATGTATTTTAGATACAGGTGATGTTTTGCAAGTTGATGAATTGAAGTTCCGCTTGTTGGATGACAGTTATATTCCAAAAAATTCACAAATTAACTACACCAATGTGACTTTTGAGAAAAGTCAAAATGTTTCTTCGGTATATGGGATAAGAAGTTTTTCTAATGATACTACGGGTCAATTCGTTATTGATGATTTCCATCACCCAGATGGCTGGCATGTGTTTCGAAAAGACAATGAATTACATTTCGTTGATAATAAGCACAGAACATTTCTTAATGGTTTGCAAATTGCTCAAGCTCATTTAAGTAATGGTGATATCATTTCTAGTGAAAGGTATAAATATAAAATTGAATTGCCTGGTACTTCTGGGTTTTCAAAATTCAGTCCATCTCACCCGAGGAATGTGTTGTTAAGTGAATCTGTTCGAGACAGTGAAGCTGAGGTTGATGAGTCCATGAAATCAACCGAGAACGCTTTTTTGAAAAATAATCTGTGGTGGGTGACCTTATTAGTTGGTTTAGGTGTTTTATTACTCATTATACTAAACAACCCAAGCTAAATTGGTCGTTGGGTTAATAACTGGCTTTAACTTATAATTCTCTTTAAAATTAAGTTGACCCGCAGAATTAATTTAAGTAAAATCCCCGCTCTTTTTAAGAACAACCTAATTGGAGTAGTTTCATGCACGCAGTTGTAGCTACAGGTGGCAAACAATACAGAATCAAAGAAGGCGATGTCATTAAAGTTGAATCGTTGAAAGTTGAAGCTGGTGATAAAATAAAATTAGACCAAGTTTTAATGGTTTCAGACGGTGAAAACATTGAAATAGGCAAGCCTTTGTTAGACGGTAAAACTGTTTCTGCTGAAGTGTTGTCAAATGGCCGCCATAAGAAAGTAAGAATCATTAAATTCAAAAGACGTAAGCACCACATGAAACAAATGGGTCATCGTCAGAATTTTACTGAACTAAAAATCACTAAAATAGGATAAAGAGGTAAAACGTCATGGCTCATAAGAAAGCAGCAGGTAGTACAAATAACGGTCGCGATTCAAATCCTAAATACCTTGGTGTCAAAATGTATGGTGGTCAAACAGCCATCGCTGGTAATATTTTGGTCCGTCAAAGAGGTACTAAAGTTCACGCAGGTGATAACGTTGGTATGGGTAAAGATCACACTTTATTCGCACTTAAAGATGGTGTGGTTAAGTTTGTCAAGAGAGGCAAAAAATACCGTCAATATGTGACCATCGAAGCGCAAAGTTAAGAACCGCATAGAGTTCAACAAGAATAATCAGACAAAAGCTCACTTTTCAGTGGGCTTTTTTTATAGACAATACTATAGTTAGCCCATGAAATTTGTAGATGAAGTCAAAATAACAGTTAAAGCTGGAAATGGTGGTAGTGGTTCTGCAAGTTTTCGTCGTGAAAAATTTATCGCCTATGGTGGGCCTGACGGTGGTGATGGTGGTCATGGTGGATCAGTTATCTTGCAAGGTGATCAAGGCCTAAATACCTTGGTTGATTTCAGGCACAAGAAACGTTTTGATGCGCTTAATGGACAATCAGGTAAAGGTCGTCAAATGTATGGTAAAGGTGGTGATGACTTGATAATTAAAGTACCCACAGGTAGTGAAGTATATGATTTGGAAACTGATGAAAAACTTGGCGACATTACTGAGCATCTACAAAAATTAGTCATTGCTCAAGGTGGTAAAGGCGGATTGGGTAACATGCATTTTAAAAGTTCTGTCAATCGAGCACCTAAACAATTTACTTCTGGTGAACAAGGGCAGTTGCGTGAAATTAAGTTAGAGCTTAAAGTGCTGGCTGATGTAGGTTTGTTAGGTTTTCCTAATGCAGGCAAATCAACATTTGTTAATGCTATATCCAAAGCCAAGCCCAAAATTGCCGATTATCCTTTTACCACTTTATATCCGGCTTTAGGTGTCGTTCCAATTGATGCAGACACCAGTTTTGTTGTGGCTGATATTCCGGGTATTATAGAAGGCGCTGCTGAAGGTGCAGGTTTGGGCATACAGTTTTTAAAACACCTTCAAAGAACAGGTTTGTTGTTACATATGATTGAGTTGCCAGCTTATGAGGGTATGTCTGACCCTGTTGCCCAATTTCAGCAGCTGTCAGATGAGTTGGTAAAGTTTTCAGAACAATTGAAAGAAAAAAATCGTTGGTTGGTTTTTACCAAAGGTGATGTGACTACTGAAGCTGAAGCCATTGAATTAGCAGCCAGTTATACCAAGGCTATAGGCTGGCAGGGAAAATATTATCTGATTTCTTCAATCACAAAATTTGGATTGAATAATCTGCTGAAAGACATTGCGGACTACTTATTTGCAGAAGATGAAGAAGATTGGCTTAAGTAATCACTCTTCATTATTGTGCAAATTTGATTTGGTTTTTAAATTGTTCGGCTTCGGCCAATAACCATTGACGTATCATCTGTAATTTCTGGTCACCTTCCGTATTTTCAGGGTAAACTAAATAGTATGACATCAGGCCTTTGATTTTGATATCGAATGGAGCAACTAATAAGCCACGATTGATGTCATCTGCAACCAGAGGGGTTCTGCCTAGAGCAAATCCTTGGTGATTTTCAACGGCATCTAACATGGTTACCATATGGCTGAATCTTGTCCCTCTCAGTTGAGGTTTGGCTTGTATTCCGGCTGCATCAAACCAATCATGCCAATCTTCTGAAGTGAAATCTTCGTGGCACAGGTTGGCATTTAACAAGCGGCTAGCTGTCAGCTTGCCTTCATAAGATTCATACAGTTGTCTAGAGCAAACTGGGAATACTTCTTCTTCTAGAAACAATTCGCTTTTTAGCCCAGGGTAACTGGGGTTGGCTGAATATCTTATCGCAATATCACAATCATCTTTTTTGAAATCGGTTAGCCATTCGAATGCAGAAATCCTCACGTCTAAATTTTTGTTTTGTTGTTGAAAGCGCCAAATCCTTTTAGATAGCCATTTTGTTGCAAAAGAAGGCAGGAGTGAAATATTTAAGGTGCCTGTTGTGTCTCTGTTTTTTAGCTGTCTGGTTGCCTTTTCTATACTTTCAAGCGCATTTCTTATCGAGACCAAATACAAACGGCCTTCAAAGGTTAACTTGAGTGACCTATTGAAGCGTTTAAATAACTGAACACCTGTGAGTTGTTCTAAATTTTTAATTTGGTGACTGATAGCGGCTTGTGTTACATGAAGCTCTTGAGCAGCTAGGGTGAAGCTCAGTAAACGTGCAGATGCTTCAAATGCTTTGATTGCCCGCAGTGGTGGTATATTTTTGTATTTGGTGGACATAACCCTGTTACTTTTATAGATATTTTCGAATTAGTTTAATTGATCCGAAGCATAAAAACAATTAGCTTGATTTAGTATGATTCATAAGTAGAATGGCGCACATGAATTGATTCAAACGGTTGTTTATATTATTTAGTGATTAATCAAAATAATTTGAACTTTTGAATCTAATAATCATCAAAGCATGTATTAAAGAGATAGTATTAAAGTTGATTTAGTGTCATCCTCTTCACATTCTGTTCATCTTTGATGAGTAAAATTGAAGTTAACAAGTTTCATTGTTCCCCGAAATCGTAAGATTTCAAGTGTGTATTAAGCTTTAGGTTTGATGCATGCGAAAACAGCTGAGGTTTTCCTCCCTCTTCCTCAGCGTTATACTTAGGGCGTCATATATTTGACGCCTTTTTTTTTATCTGATGATTGTTCAATTGATGTTTTTACTTTGTTAATGTTAGCTTAGAGGCCTTGTGTATTTACCATAGATGGTATAAGTTGGCAGTTAAAGTTGGTGTTATAAGTCTTGCTTTAGCCATTAAACATCCTTCATATAAATCATAAACGATGATTAGAAATTAATACTTTGACTAATTTATATAAACTGTTTTTGACTTTGGTTACTGTTATAGGATTCGTTACCTATGATTTATTATATGCTGTTCCTATTGAAAATATCCGTATATATAATATCATTGTGGAGCTTTCTTTTTCGTTGATGTGCGTTGTGTTATTCATGTCCATCAATAGTTTAAAAGATAAGTCTTTTTATAGATTCTTAAGTGTTGGTTTTTTCTTGGTTTTTGTTTCAATGTTGGTGGATGGTTTGGATCAAATTCATGTTCATGGAGAGCTTTATACAGCTGTTTTTGAGAAAACGACTTTACTAATAGGCGTATTTTTAGTGTTTGTTGGGATGAAAGCATGGATTGTTGATGATGCTTTGATGAATGAAAAATTAGAAATACTAACGTTAACTGATGAACTTACTGGGTTGTTTAATCGCAGAGGGATGCTGAAAAAATTTGAAGGTTTGGATGAGCTTGCGCAGAAAAAACATTTAACGCTGTCTTTCATAATTGCTGACTTAGATGATTTCAAGGTTTTTAATGACACAATGGGTCATGTTGCTGGTGATGCTTATTTAGCTGATTTGGGTCAGTCATTGTTGTCAATGGCGAATGAAAATACAGTGATCGGTCGTTGGGGTGGTGAGGAATTTGCGATTTGTATATTGGGTGGAGATTTGAATCAAGCTCTGGATTTTTCCGAAAAAATCAGGCAGACGGTAATTGGTATATCAATGCCTTTACAAATGAAAGTGCAGAATATGACAATGAGTTTGGGTGTGAGCCAAAAAATTGAAGGTGAGCATTTTATGGATGCCATTAAACGAGCTGATCGGTCTTTGTATTTAGCTAAAAATAAAGGGAAAAACCAATCTATTGCTGGATGAAGATGAAATAGCTTTTATTTTTGTTACTTGATTCTGTATGTACATTTCTACATAATGTCAGTTTTCAAAGATCATAGGTGCGTTTTGAATCAGTTTATTGAAGTTTATGAAAATGCATTGAGTGCAGATTTTTGTCAACAATGTATAGCAAAATTTGATGGAAGTAGTGAACAGCATAAAGGGCGTACTGGCCACGGTGTTGACCCAATCAAAAAAAACAGTCTTGACATTACGATCAGCCAATCGGAAGCTTGGGGAGCTGAAATGAATCATTTGCAACAGGTTGTTTTGCAAGGTTTGATCCAATATGTTAGAAAATATCCTTTTGTATTGGTTGGAGCAATCGCACTGCAGGTGCAAACGCCGGATGGTCTTGAGCAAATTTCATATGTAGATATTCCTACTTTGAATGATGATTCTCTAGCAAGCTTAATACAAACTGTTTTTCGACTGGGTTCAATCAATATTCAAAAATACAACCAAGATGAAGGTGGTTATTTTTATTATCATTCGGAAATATATCCGCATCCAAATGACCAAGAAAATGATGCCTTACACCGCAAGTTGCTGTGGATGTTTTACCTCAATGATGTGGAAGAAGGTGGCGAAACGGACTTTTATCACCAACAAATATCTACCAAGCCTAAGCAAGGCAGTTTGGTGATAGCTCCAGCAGGGTTCACACATACTCACAGGGGAAACATGCCTAAATCAAATGATAAATATATTTTTACTTCATGGGTCTTGTATCAGAGGGCAGCTCAACTGTATGGTCAGCAGGGTGTTTGATTGTATGTTTAAATGGATATGAATATTACCAATAAATGATAAAAAGGGTTTGCAGTTTAGGAACAGATGGGTATAATTTGCAATCTTTTTAAACCAGCGGTAAATTATGAAAGTTTTATCATCTTTGAAATCAGCCAAGACTCGTTCTAGAGACTGCAAAGTGGTTCGTCGCCGTGGTAAAGTATTTGTGATTTGTAAATCAAATCCAAAATTGAAAGCACGTCAAAGATAAACCGCTCAAAATAAAAATATGGACTGATACTTAAAATACCCTCACCTGAGGGTATTTTTTTGTTTGAAAGAAAAGGGTTATACAAATTATCTTGTGTTGCTTAAATTGATTACTCAGATGACTGAATCATCATCAAACATACCGTTTTTCGGTTTTCAGCCAGTAAAACGTTAAACGTTCGAGCTGCAGCTTGATTGTTCAATACTTCTAAACCAATGTGTTTTTTTACCAATGGACCCAATACATCAGCTTGAGGAAAGGTGATTTGTTCACCTGTTGCTAAGATAATTACTTCAGGTTTGTATTCGCAAAGTTGACTAACTATCTTTTCAGTGAGTTCGTTGACCGAATTAATCTGACAAGGCACTAATTGATTATCCGATGGGATGATGATGGACTGTGTGTAAGTCTGATTGCCTATTATGCATTGGTTAGAGTGCGCTTGAATGATTAAATTGGGGTTGTTGGTATGATTTTCCGATAAATCCATGGCTATGATATCAAGTGATTATGGTTCAAGTTATCCAAGGTGATGTTACTTGGGCAGTTCATATATGGGTTTTTTAGCGTTGGCGCGGTAAATGGTTAAGGTTTGGCCAATCGATTGTATTTTGTGCGCGCCTGTTGCTGTGATAATTTTTTGTGTATGTTGTGCTCTGGTTTCTCGATCTGTGCGTAATTTGACTTTTACCAATTCATGTTGATCCAAACAAATATCTAATTCAATCATGATGTTTTCAGTAAGACCTTTATCGGCTACTGTCACCAATGGCTTTATGTCATGTGAGATTCCACGCAAGTATTTCTGTGCATTCTTACTGAGTGGCTTAGAAGATTTTTGCTTCGATCTATTGGTTGATTTATTTAGGGCTTTGTCTGACATTCAATGATAAAATTTTGTTTTAAAGCAGCATTTTATCAGTAAAGCATAAGGAGAAATATAAATTATCTATGTTCTCTTTTAATATAACGAAATAATAGTGAAATAAGTATGGCCAGAAGTAAAAGTTCAAGTGGTTGGTTGAAAGAGCATTTTGATGATGAGTATGTGAAAAAATCACAAGAATCTGGTTATCGAGCAAGATCGGCCTATAAGCTAGAGGAAATAGCTGAGAAGTTTCAATTGTTTGGTAATACCAAAGCTGTGGTTGATTTAGGTGCAGCTCCAGGAGGGTGGTGTCAAGTACTGCAAGCCAAGTCGCCTGAAACAGAATTAATTATTGGTTTGGATTTGTTGCCGATTGAACCCATCGCAGGTGTGCATTTTATTGAAGGTGATTTTACAACTGATGGTGTTTATCAAGAACTGTTAACTTTGCTTGGAGGGAGGAAAATAGACCTTGTATTATCAGACATGGCCCCCAATTTAAGTGGTATGAGTGCCATGGACCAACCACGATGTATGTTGTTGGCCGAAATGGCTTTAGATTTTTGTCAACAAGCTTTGCAACCTGGTGGTTCGCACGTTGTCAAACTTTTTCAAGGTGAAGGTTTTGATCAGCATATACAAAACATTCGCCAATTATTTAATAAAGCAATGATATATAAACCTAAATCATCGCGTCCAAGGTCCAGAGAGGTTTTTGCGGTGGCCATGGGGTTTAAATAAATTTTAGAACAAATGTATACATTTATAAGGCAGAGGCTAAATTTTGAATAACATAGCAAAAAATATTTTATTGTGGGTGGTGGTACTGATGGTGCTGATGAGTGTCTTCGGTAGTATGGTGCAGCCACCGCAAAAACAGGGTGAAATCGTATATTCTGAATTCATAAACTTGGTTCAAAGTGGTCAAATCAATGAGGTGTTGATTGATCCTGAAACCATGTATCATAAAAAAATTACTGCCATAACAAAAGGCGGTGAAACCATTACCGTTCAAGCAGGAGATGACCCACATTTAGAAGATGATTTGTTGCTAAATAACGTCACATACTCTATCAAAGAACCTGCTCAAGAAAGTTTTGGCTGGCGCATTTTTGAAACAATATTCCCTATCCTATTATTCATAGGCTTGTTTTTCCTTATTATGCGCCACATGCAAGGTGGTGGAGGAAAAGGTGGGGCGATGAGTTTTGGCCGCTCCAAAGCCAAATTGATGACAGAAGATCAAAATAAAGTAACCTTTGAAGACATGGCTGGTGCAGAAGAGGCTAAGGAGGAAGTGGCTGAAGTTGTTGAGTTTTTACGAGACCCCACTAAGTTTCAGAAATTAGGTGGCCATATCCCCAAAGGCATATTGATGGTGGGTTCACCTGGTACAGGTAAAACATTGTTGGCTCGCGCGATTGCTGGTGAAGCCAAGGTTCCATTCTTCACTATTTCAGGTTCTGATTTTGTAGAAATGTTCGTTGGTGTCGGTGCGTCTAGAGTACGTGACATGTTTGAACAAGCAAAGAAAAACTCACCTTGTATTATATTTATTGATGAGATTGATGCTGTTGGACGCCAACGTGGCGCTGGTATGGGTGGTGGTCATGATGAGCGTGAACAAACCTTGAATCAATTATTGGTTGAAATGGATGGTTTTGATGGTAATGAAGGTGTGATTGTTATAGCCGCAACCAACAGGCCAGATGTTCTTGATTCAGCGTTGTTAAGACCAGGTAGATTTGATCGTCAAGTGGTTGTTCCACTACCAGATATTTTAGGTCGTGAGGCGATATTAAAAGTACACATGAAAAAAGTGCCTTTAGCCGATGATGTAAAACCGAGAGACATTGCCAGAGGAACCCCTGGTTTTTCAGGCGCTGATTTGGCTAACTTAGTCAATGAAGCTGCTTTATTTGCTGCCAGAACAGATGCCAAAGAAGTTAATATGGATTGTTTTGAGAAAGCACGGGATAAAATTTGGATGGGTGCCGAAAGAAAATCTATGGTTATGGATGATCACGACAGAAAAGTAACGGCCTATCATGAGTCAGGGCATGCAATCGTGGGGTATAAATCACCCGAGCACAATCAAATTTATAAAGTGACGATTATTCCAAGAGGCAGGGCTTTAGGGGTGACTATTTCATTACCTGAAAAAGATGAGATTTCTGTCAGTAAACGAAAGTTGGAGTCACAAATAGCTATGGCTTATGGTGGTCGAATTGCCGAGGAGTTATTAGGCGGTGCTGATGCCATCTCTACTGGCGCTTCAAGTGATATTCAACAAGCCACTAACATTGCTAGAAACATGGTCACAAAATGGGGCTTTGGAGAAGGTTTGGGGCCTTTGTTATATTCTGAGGATGAAGGAGAGGTCTTTTTAGGCAGACAAGTGACACAGCATAAAAATGTATCAGACGCCACAGCTAAACTGATTGATGATGCGATTAAAAAGATTATCGACACCAACTATGAAAAAGCACGTGAAATTTTGACTGAAAACATAGATAAATTACATATCATGTCGGAAGCCTTGTTGAAGTATGAAACACTTAATGCGGATCAAATTACAGAAATCATGGAAGGAAAAGACTTAACACCTCCTGAAAATTGGGATGAAGAAGATGATGGTAACAGTCCAAAAGCTGACACCAAGAAAAAACCTAATAAAACAAAAGATTCAATCATTGGTGGAGAAGCCACTGAATCATAAAGACTATCAGTTGCGCCTATGGAACATGATTATGAGTAATTTCTATGAGAGATAATTATGACCAGGGATTTTAAGGTGATGGGGGTACTCAATGTGACCCCCGATTCATTTTCAGATGGTGGAAAGTTTAACCAATTAGATGCCGCCATGCAACAAGTTCAAAGTATGGTTGATGCTACTGTTGATGTTATTGATGTAGGTGGCGAATCTACTCGCCCTGGTGCTGAGGTGGTAAATGTTGACGAAGAAATCAAGCGTGTTGTGCCAATTATCAAAGCCATAAAGGAAAAATATCCAGAGTTAATGATTTCAATTGATACCAGTAAAGCAGAGGTGATGGAAGCGGCCATTATGGCTGGGGCTGGTATGATCAATGATGTCAATGCTTTAGAGGCAGATGGTGCTATTGAAGTCGCAGTAAAACACGATGTCATGGTGTGCTTAATGCATAAAAAAGGTACCCCTGAGAATATGCAGGACAACCCTGAGTATGACGATGTTGTGCAGCAAGTGTTGGATTACTTAGATGAAAGGGTCGAGGCATGTTTGGCTTATGGCATGAATGCAGATAACATCATTTTAGATCCGGGTATTGGTTTTGGAAAAACCTTGTCACATAATTTAAAGTTAATTCAAAATACATCGACTATGAAACAGATGGGTTTGCCAGTACTTTTGGGTGTCTCAAGGAAATCAATGTTTGCAGATCTTTTAAATCGTCCGGTTCAAGAGCGGCTGGCTGGTTCATTGGCAGTGGCACAATTCGCTTACTTACAAGGTGCTGATTATTTTCGAGTTCACGATGTGGCAGAAACAGTAGATGTACTGACTGTCAGCCAGAGGTTGGTTGATATGCAAACTGAGGACAGTTTATGAGTAAAAAATATTTTGGGACCGATGGTATACGTGGCAAAGTAGGTGGTAGTTTAATAACTGCCGAGTTTGCTTTGCGTTTGGGTTATGCTGCTGGAAAAATTTTGGGTGCTGCCATGCCTAATAAAACCATAGTCATTGGTAAGGATACACGTGTATCTGGTTATATGCTTGAATCTGCATTGGAAGCAGGTTTGTCATCGGCTGGTGTAAATATCATCCTTTTTGGGCCTATGCCGACACCTGCTGTTGCCTGGTTGACCAAAACTTTACATGCCAGTGCTGGTATTGTGATCAGTGCATCACATAATCCTTACTATGATAATGGCATTAAATTCTTTAGCCAAACTGGTCAAAAGCTCAACGATGAACAAGAATTGGCCATTGAAGCTTTGCTAGACCAACCCATGCAAATGGTTGAGTCAGCCCAATTGGGTAAAGCAAAACGGTTGAATGATGTGGCAGGACGTTATATTGAGTTTTGTAAAAGAGCTGCTAATCGTCAGTTATTGGCAGGTAAAAAAATTGTGTTGGATTGCGCCAACGGTGCCAGTTATCACATTGCTCCCCAGGTGTTTGAAGAATTGGGTGCTGATATCACTGTAATTGGTAATCAACCTGATGGCTTTAATATCAATCAAGACTGTGGTTCTACCGAAGTATTGGTTTTGAGTGAAAAAGTCATTGAGACCAAAGCTGATTTGGGTATTGCCTTGGATGGTGATGGTGATCGTGTGGTGATGGTTGATCATGCAGGCAATGAAATCAATGGGGATCAATTGATTTTCATGGTTGCTAAACATTTGTATGATCTCAATCAGCTGGGTGGTGGTGTGGTTGGGACATTGATGTCTAACCAAGGTATGGAAGCGGGGCTTAAACAAATGGGTATTGATTTTGTTAGAGCTGATGTAGGTGACCGCTACGTTCATCAAGAACTGAGAAAAAGAAATTGGATCCTAGGAGGTGAATCATCTGGTCATATTTTGAATTTAAATTTAGCAGGTACAGGTGATGGCATCATCAGTGCTTTGATGGTACTTGAAGTGATTATGGAAACTGGGAAAAATCTTAAAGATTTAGCTGCAGAGATGGAATTGTATCCACAGGTCATGATTAATGTTAAAACAGATGAACCTAAACAACTGGCTCAGAATAAGCAGTTATTGGAACAAGCTCAACTGGTTGATGACAATTTGGGAGATGAAGGTCGGGTATTGATCAGACCGTCCGGAACCGAACCTAAATTAAGGGTGATGGTAGAGGCTAAAAACCAAAATAAAGCCGCTGAATTTGCAAAAAAACTAGCAGATTTCGCTGAAAGTTTAACCTGATTGAATAAAAGAACTCATGAAAATATTTTTGATAGTTATTTCAGTTTGCTTGTTGTTAGTTAATCGTCCCTTATTTGCTGAACAAGATTCTTATGTTTTTGAGTTCCCTGAAATCAATGAGTTATGGATGCGGGCGGCGCCGCCAAATGCCAATATGCTCGCAGCATATGTCACCATTGAAAATAACACCCAACATAACTTAAAACTTACTGGCGCATATGCACCAGATTTTGGCATGGCAGAAATTCATAAAACCATCGAAGAAGATGGTGTGCTGCGCATGCGTGAACAACATGAGTTGGAATTACCCATGCAGTCCAGTGTGGTGATGGAGCCAGGTGGTTTGCACATCATGCTGATGATGCCACAAAAAAAATTCAAGATTGGTGAGAAAGTGAGGATTTGCTTGCTGTATCAAGATCAAGCAGGTGCTGAGCATGTTCAACATCTTGATTTTCCTGTGATGATGAAATAGATCAAAATTATTATCAAATTCCAATGAAAAAATCCGACTTCAACTTTAATTTGCCTAATGAATTGATTGCTCAACATCCGTTACCAGAACGCAGCAAATCCAGATTGTTGAAGTTGAACAAGTACAATGGTCAAACCACCGATTTACACTTCAAAGACTTACTCAATGAATTGAACAATGGTGATTTATTGGTATTCAATAACACCAAAGTTATTCCAGCCAGGTTATTGGCACAAAAATCTACCGGCGGTAAAATTGAAGTTTTTGTGGAAAGGGTTTTGAGTGCTCATCAAGCCAAAGCATTATTGAAATCCAATAAATCAGTTAAGTTAGGCAGCACAATACTATTCAATGGCCAGCCAGAACTGATAGTCACAGCCAAGCAAGGCATGTTCTACTTGGTTGAAACCAGGGGTGATAAATCTTTGAGTGAGTTAATGGAAGTATATGGTCACATGCCATTACCGCCCTATATCACGCGTGAAGCTGATCAGCAAGATGATCAACGGTACCAAACTGTTTATGCCGATGATAAACAAGCCGGAGCGGTGGCAGCACCGACCGCTGGTTTACATTTCGATGATGAATTGTTGGCCCAAATCAAGGCCAAAGGCATACAGTCTGCTTTCGTGACTTTGCATGTTGGCGCAGGGACGTTTCAACCGGTTAAAACTGAAGACATTGAATCGCACCAAATGCACAAAGAATGGCTCAAAGTCGATCAAGCCGTTTGTGATGCTGTTAAGCGTGCAAAAGTCAATGGTGGTCGAGTGATAGCTGTTGGTACAACGGCAGTTCGGTGTTTAGAAACAGCAAGCACAAAAGGTCAAATTGAAGCATTTGAAGGCGATACTCAAATATTTATATATCCTGGATATCAATTCAAATGTATCGATGGCCTAATCACCAATTTTCATCTCCCAGAATCAACCTTGGTGATGCTGGTTTCGGCCTTGGCGGGCCGTGAAAATATCCTCAATGCTTACCAACATGCTGTTGATGAAAAATATCGCTTTTTCAGTTACGGCGATGCCATGTTGATTGTTTAAGACTTTATGTCGACTTGAAATTCTGGACCAGCCAGTTAAATTAGTCTATTATAGCTTGAGTTGCCCCTTTAATTCATGGATAGGCTTTAACTCATAGCCACAGAATTAAGGTAAATATTTAGTTTTATGTACAATTAAAACTTGAATTAAAATATGGAAGAACCTATGTCAAAATCATTTAAACCAACCAACCTAACTATTTTATTATTGCTGTGCTTAGTTTTTAATGTAAGTGCAAATTT
>CALLLZ010000497.1 GCA_938008005.1 uncultured Marinicella sp.
ATAGTCCGCTGGTAAAGGCGTTCATTTGGTGTTTTTTGTTATCAATTCTTAGATGATAAGATTGAATAAAGCAGAGTAATGAACAATTACTTATATATGGAAGCCAATTCATTGAATTGGATTTTTAAGGTGATTATATCTCGGCTAATCAAATCATGTGCATTATCGCTCATATATCATTCAATTAAATTCTCATATATGTGAATCATTAGTTTGTGGGTTACTGCTTCAACTTTTTAGTTATCCTGTCTGCACGAGCTTTCTGAGATTTGGTTAACCGTTGATATAATTGGTCGGAAGTATAGAAATATAAGCCCTGATCATTGCTTTGTTTTTCACCTAACACAGTATAGTAGTAAACCAATACTGGATCTGTGGGAAAGAGAAAGTTCGATGTGTCATAAACTTTTTGTAGATTTACAGTGGCTCGCACAACACCTCGGGCAGATAATGATTTCAGATAATCAATAATTTCAGTTCTTAAATCATTATACTCAATAGGGTACAGTTTGGGCTGAATCAAACCTCTTTCTATTGCGTAGTGAAGGTCATCTATAAGGTATAATTGTGCAAGCTTATCTCCCTTTCTGGCTAAATCTAAGATGATGTAAAAAGGATCGCTGTCAGTACCTATATGATTGCAATATCCAGACTTTTGTAATGTCAAGAATATATTTTCGCTTGCAAGTTGACTGTTTATAGACAGTTCAATTTCACCCAGCTCACGTTCTTTTAAAGCTGCACAATAGGAAAAAAGATCACGCATAACCAGCTGATGGTTACCGGGGTCTTCCATTATTAACATCAATTGATCAGCAGCATTATTAAAATCAAAATCATCAGAGCTTATATTGATATCTTCTAAAATATTTGATAACACAGTTGGTCTAAGACTGCTACCATTTGCACTAACAGTTTCATCCACATAAGTATTAAATGTTTTTAATTCAGAAGAGGGGGTAATCGAGGGTAAAATGTTGCTGATGTGTTGATCGTTTTTTTCAATCTGATGCATTTCATCATTGACCATTATTGATTCATGAACAAAATCTGCTTTGGTATTACTTGTATCGTATAAATACGATACAAGTAATACCAACAGTCCAAATAATAAAACTAAAATAAATTTTTTATTCATAACTATTTTAACAATCTATGTGTGGTTGTGGATCTGGCCCAATCATGTCGCTTACATTGCCATTACCTTGTCCGTTATTAAGCAACCATTGAGCAAATATATGCTTAGACCCGCCATTGTGTTGAGTTGGGAGCGAGTTAGCTGGATTCCAAACTGGCCCCGGATTATTTGGTGGGGGGTTAGCAGGAACTAATCTGGGACCTGCATCTCTTTCAATCAATTCTTACACGTTCATCATAGATTTACTACAGATTAAATTGATTCGAACAATCAAAATAATGTTTTTAAATGGAATTAATCATGACTATTGCTCGAAATCAGCAAGTTTGTGTTGAGGAGACACCCTATTACCACATCGTGTCTAGATGTGTTCGCCGTGCCTTTTTATGCGGTAAAGACAAGCTAACAGGAAAGTGTTTCGAACACCGTCGACAATGGCTTGTTGATCGCATCAAACAAGTCACTTCTGTATTTGCTATCGATGTGTGTTCTTATGCCGTCATGTCAAATCATTTTCATATCGTTTTAAAAGTCAATTCAACTGAAGATTGGAACGATACTCAAGTACTCATGACTTGGTCATCTTTATATTCTTTACCCGTACTTTGTGATCGATATTTGAAAGGTGAAATCGAAACTGAAGCAGAGCTTCGGTGTGTTAAAGAATATGTCTCTGAATATCGAGCTAGATTAACATCTATATCATGGTACATGAAGTCAATAAATGAATACATCGCACGTATGGCTAACGAGGAAGATAAATGTACTGGGCACTTTTGGGAATCACGTTTCAAAAGCCAAGCATTGCTTGATGAACGGGCGTTATTGGCCTGCATGTGTTATGTGGATTTGAATCCAATTCGAGCAGCAGTGGCTAAAGACTTAAAAGATTCCGATTTCACTTCAATTAAAGAACGTGTTGAAAAACATGGCACTTGGTTATCTGGCTTTGGTAAAAGCGATAATGACCTGCCTTTTTATCTATCCAGTTACATTGACTTGGTAGATGAAACAGGTCGCTGTTTGCGAAACGATAAAAGAGGTTTTATATCCAATAAAACAACCAAAACCATTGACCAAATTGGCATTAACCCAGATGATTGGCTCGATGAGTTAAAAGGCTTTAAATCCATCGGGTTTTCTGCTGTTGGAACTACTGAACAACTCAAAGAATATTCTAAAAAAACCAAGCGTAAATGGACGTTTGGAATCAAGTTGAAACCAGCTTTGAAATAGCTTTAAAACTCAACAAATTAAACAGCAGAATCTATCTGCAACCGTCCAACTCGGATGAAATTCAGTAAAAAACGCTAAAAATACTAACTAACCAAACTGGGCTCTAAAACTCACTCAACCAACACCTAAAACAATTAATTTTAAGTGCTAAAATCCCAAAAATGCCTATACGGACTATCTTTTGTTGATGTTAGTTAATGCATGTCCAGTATTGTCTTTTAGAGAAGTGATCCACTGCTGAACTGTCTGAGCAAAAGACTGCTCTAAAAACAAGCTCAGTTCTAATTGAACGGTGTTAACAATACCCACATCACCAGCTGAGCTCACTGCTCCATAAGCACTGTCCAAATCTACAACACTTTGTTCTATAGTATTGCCAATTGTATTGGAAGCTGCCGTGCTGCCTTGTGCTGTTACCACATCAAGTGCCTGTCCAGCACAAGGTTGGGCTAAGCCTGCGCAGCCCAACATCATAGCTCAAATTACAGAGCTTCTCTTAACAAAAAAGCTAATCTAACAAACTTCTAGAAAAACTCATTCTTCAAAACACATCATTCCATTAAGTGTAGCAAAATGTTACTGATCAATAGGGTCCAACAACTTAAAGTAATGTTCAATTCCATTACTTTTAAAAATCCCAATTTTCTTTTCTTCTTGATC
>CALLLZ010000498.1 GCA_938008005.1 uncultured Marinicella sp.
CATTTTGGCATCTGTTAGCATATCAATTGATGCTTGTAATTCTTTTTTATTTGATAAGGGACCGTGACCAGGTATGATTTTAGTGTCGTCATTAGACAAGCTGATTATTTTAACTTGTGCATTGATAAAACCATCAACGGAACCACCTGAGTCCAAGTCTATATATGGAAACAGGCCATTAAAAAATGTATCACCTGCATGAATCACGTTGGCACCGCTAAAGTGAATAATGGCATCACCGTCTGTATGGGCTTGTGGTACATGAATGGCTGTGGCTGGTTGTCCATTGAAGTGAAAACTCATTTCGTCAGAAAATGTCAATACTGGCAAAGACGCCTTAGGGGCAGGAACCATGCCTTCTTGTGTTCTGACTCCTTTGGTAACCAAATGTTTCCTTAAGTTGTTATGGGCAACAATGTGAGTACCTGATGCACCGAGGGTTTCATTATTACCGGTGTGGTCACCATGAACATGGGTGTTGATCAAAAAATCTATCGGTTGATCTGTTAGGCTTTTTATGGCTTTGGTCATGATGTCTAAAAATGGAGGCATTGAATCGTCTATCAGGACCACACCATCATCACCAACCAACAAACCTAAGTTGCCACCAGTAAAACCACCTTCACCTGCCAACATATAAATGCCTGGACCAACTTCAGTACTGGCAAAACTCACAGTGGGTTCTTCTTTGGCCTGACTTATTCCACTGGCAAGAACTGCCATTGATAGAATGGTATTTTTTATGAATTGTTTTTGTGTGGGTAATTTCATCGAAATGTCCTCTTTAATGTAGTTTGAATGTAATTTTGATTTAACTATAATCATCTTATGTCCTAAAACAGTTAAGTTCAATCATGAAAGTAAGAAAAGCCAGACTCCAAGATCTACAGCCATTAAGTCATTTATTTGATGAATACCGCCAATTTTATCAACAAACTTCAAATATAGAAGCTGCTATTGAGTTTATAAAACAGCGTCTATCCGCAGAAGATTCAACCATATTTATTGTAGAAAACGGTGAAAAACTATTGGGTTTTACCCAGTTATACCCGAGTTTTTCATCGGTCAGCATGCAAGGTTTATGGGTACTCAATGACCTGTATGTAGCAGCTGATGCCCGCCAACATGGTGTGGCTAAAAAATTAATGAATGCAGCTGATCAATGGGCTCGCAGCACAGCCAGCAAAGGTTTAATATTAGAGACTGACAAAGATAACTTTAAAGCCCAAAAACTTTATGAAAAGCTTGGCTATATCAAACAAGACAGTACCTATCATTATTTTTTATCCGCTCTCAATCAACCTCAAACATAAGCAAAAACTTTGTGTCTCAAACACTCAACAACTCTGAAACCATTGAATTCAGAGTTGTTGTTGAAATTACTGATGCCTGTTATGGCTTGTATACCTGTTTGGTAAAATTTTAAGATGTTGACTAACAGCTTAATCAGTTCAAACCTTAAACAACTTGAGCAAATTTTCAAAAGGCCCTGTCACTTCATACGTGATGCCTTTTTTGTTGTGCACACTTGGACCACGTTGTGAGTTGAAATACATGCGAGAACCATCATTGCTGAATGCCACACCAGTTATTTCAGACATATCCTGACCTTCGACTTGCAGTAACGGTATGGCATGACCGGCTTCGTTGAGTATCACTATCTGCATATTACCACCATCTTCACAGACATAAATGATGCCATTGTTATCAACGGTAACATTATCAACACCAGAAAGTATTGGGTATTGGCTGGTTTTAAAATCGTAAATAACTTTGATTATTTGTTTGTCTAAATCCAACGACCAAATACGATTATCGCCTTTGGTTGAAAAGTATACGAAACCTGCGTAGTACCAGATACCCTCACCTCCTTTAAAAACAGAGGCTGGTTTAATTTGATAACGAGTTTCAAGCTCAGGCTTTTTAGGGTTAGGCTGTGAGATGTCATGCCAAACCAGCTTGGCTTCACCAGAAAATACATCACCTTGCACTTCTGCCACCTGAAGTTTCCCTCCTTCATAACTGGGGTATTTAGGTAAAACCGTGCGATAAAATCGACCATCTTTTTCATCTTCAGTTAAATAAATAGCCCGGTTAATTGGGTCAACAGCACAAGCTTCATGCTTAAAACTTCCTAAGCACTTGATGGATTGAGCCAAGTTATTACCATAAGGATCGCATTCCCAAACCATCCCGTATGGAATCTCTTCGCCTGAAAGCCATGTATTCCAAGGTGTCTTACCGCCGGCACAATTATATAGTGTGTTATCAAGAATACGATAAGCATCAATCACTTCGCCTTTGGCATTGAATTTTAAAGCACCTACGCCACCGGTTTTAGTTTCTTCATTACAGGTGTATATCCAACCACCTAAATTTTCTCTACTGAAATCTTGATAAACAGCACCACCATCTGGCTCTTCGTGCCACTGGTATTTACTTTTCTTGCTTGGTGCAACCCCAGCTGATGCCACCACCCTGGACTTAAAACCTTTGGGTAATCTGATGCCATTGGCATTGGCTGGCATTAAATGCATAATACTGGCATCTGTTATTGATTTAGATTCTGCACTGACTAATTTCGGTGCAGCTAATGACAAAGCTGATATTTTCAATACATTGCCAACAAATTGTCTTCGGTCAGTCATAAAGCTAATCCTTTTTTTGGGAGTATCTTAAACATTGTTTGTTACGATTTCATCATCAGATAAAGTTTTTTAAGATTTCATCACTCATTAAAAATCCCTCAGGCGTTAATTGTAATTGTATGTCATTCATCTGATACCATTCTTCAGGCACCTGATCTTTGAACAATTGCTGCATTGTTGAACTTGGCAACCCAGTGACGGCTTGGTATTTATCCCAACTAAAAGCTTGTTTTAAGCGCAAAACGTTAAGTAAGAACTCAAAGGGCAAGGTTGATTCATCTAACTTTCTTGTTTCAATTATTCGTTTGTTGCTGTCAGCTGTATTCAAATAGACTTGAGGGTGTTTTTGCTTCATTTGGCGTTGAATTTGACTGTTGTGACCAAGAGTAATTTTACTGTGTGCGCCTGCACCAATACCCAAATAATCACCAAACTGCCAATAATTGAGATTATGTTCACTTTGTTTTTCAGGCTTGGCATAAGCAGAAACTTCATATTGTTCATAACCATGTGCTGCTAAAATTTCTTGGCCTTGTAAAAACATGTCATGTTGTAATTCTAAGTCAGGTAAATTTTCAGGTGTTTTCACGGCGAATAAGGTATTCGCCTCAATGGTTAGTTGGTAGTACGAGATATGCGTCGGCTCTAATTCAATCAATTGCATTAAATCATCTTTAGCTGCCTTCATGGTTTGATCAGGCAGACCGAACATCATGTCTAAATTAAAATTTGAATAACCTGATGTTTTAGCCAGTAATACAGCATTTCTGGCTTGTTCACTGTTATGGATTCTTTTTAAAACTTTGAGTTGTTCATCATCTAAAGATTGAATGCCGAATGACAAACGATTGATACCCGCTTCTAAATAACCAGAAAAATGATCAAACTCTTGACTGCCAGGATTGACCTCCATGGTTACTTCTGCATCAGGACGCATCGGCAACAATGCACGAACTTGTTGTATCATTGTTTGCATCGCTGTGGCTGAAAATAAACTGGGTGTTCCCCCACCCATAAAGATGGTGTTAACAGTTCTGCCCCAGACATTGGGCAAATCCTGTTGTAAGTCTTGTATCAAAGCACTCACATATTTTTCTTCATTGAGTGGCCATTCATTTGACTTGGTATTTAACTCATGTGAGTTGAAATCACAATATGGACACTTACTGACACACCATGGAAAGTGAATATACAAACTGAGTTTTGGCGGTATCAACATAAAGAGTAGATCACCAATTCACTGACTTCATTAGTTTCTTTGAGCGGTTTTTCAAGCAAGCTACACAAGTGTGTAAGCGCTTCACCCGAAGTTCTCTTGTTACTGAATAAACCAAGTTTGAATGTTCTTATTTTTAATTCCCAGTGGTGTTTTTTTTGGAATTGATTATGACAGTGAATTTCAAACTCATGCTCATTATGCTCAAAATTTAAAATCCAGGTATGATCTTCAAATTCCGGGTAACTTGTATAAACCTCATTATCTGCAAGCTTTTTACACAGCCACCAAGCTAACTCTGCACCATAGACACCGTCATTAACCTGTTTACATTCAGGTAAAAAAGGGGCAAAACTTTCAGCTTTAAAAGTGGCGAAGGTATTCGTACTCATGGTTTTAAATCTATCAATTCAGCTGTCAGCTGTTTAATCGCCTTGGCTCGGTGTGAAATGGATTGTTTGGTGGCTTTATTTAATTTGGCTGCAGTGCAGTGGTGACTGGGTACAAAAAAGATGGGATCATAACCAAAACCGCTGCTGCCTGAAGCAGTCTTATTGATGACGCCAGACCAAATGCCTTTGGCAATAATGGGGTCTGGGTCTTTATGGTGGCGCATAAATACCAAACAACAATAAAACTGAGCGGATCGATCTTGTTGTGCATCATAACTTCGCATGTTCTCTAACAACAGCTCAAGGTTGTCTTTGTCTGTGGCATCGTTGCCTGCATACCGAGCAGAACGAACACCAGGTTGACCTTGTAATATAGGAACTATCAAGCCTGAATCATCGGCCAGTGCCGGCAAGCCAGAAAGTTGACTGGCATGACGGGCTTTAATGATTGCATTTTCAACAAATGTACTACCGGTTTCTTCCACCTCATACTCAACCGTTTTAGGTTGTGGCACCAATTCAATGTTCAATTCACTGAAAGCAGTGTTGAACTCTTTAAGCTTTCCTGCGTTACCACTGGCCAAAATCACTTGTCTTAAAGTTGGCACCGACCTACTCTGACAAAGCCTGTTGTTGAACCACGATCAATTCTTTGATGCCCTTTTCCGCCAAATCTAACAACTCATTCAATTCATCCCGACGAAAGGCATGACCTTCAGCTGTACCTTGAATCTCAATGAAATGACCTCCGTCATTCATGACTACATTCATATCTGTTTCAGCATTCGAATCTTCTGGGTAGTCTAAATCTAAAACAGCCTGATCTTTGTAAATGCCAACCGATACCGCTGCAATCGCACCGTGAATAGGGCTTTTTTTCAAGTGGCCATCTTTGATCAATTGATTCACAGCATCAAACATCGCTACATAAGCGCCTGTAATTGATGCGGTGCGCGTGCCACCATCGGCTTGTAAGACATCACAATCAACAGTGATGATTCTTTCACCCAAAGCTTTTAAATCCACCACTGCTCTTAATGACCGAGCAATCAACCTTTGAATTTCTAAGGTGCGCCCACCTTGCTTACCTCGTGCCGCTTCACGACCCATTCTTGAATGAGTAGAGCGTGGTAACATGCCATATTCCGCGGTAACCCAGCCTTTACCTTTGCCTCTTAACCACCCTGGTACCTTATCTTCAATGCTGGCATTGCAAAGAACTTTGGTGTTGCCGCATGTGATCATCACCGAACCCTCGGCATGCATAGTGAAATTTCTTTGTATACTGATGTCGCGCATTTGGTCGTTGTTTCTGTTGGAAGGTCGCATATATGGGCTAATTTAAAAAAAGTGATATTTTAACACCTGTCACATGGACAAGTTTTACTGATAAGAAATAAATTAATTGGAAGTGGATGTGTCACACTAATAATTATTCAATATTATTGGCTTTTATAATGACCCAAGACGGTGCATTATGACCTTGGGTTTGATAAGATATTTCTTTTAATCATATACGAGGGTTTTCATGTCTACTTTAATGCCATGGGTTTTTTTGGTTACACTGATTGTTTTAGGTCTTATTGCTGCTGCACAAAAAATTGGTGAGTTGATTCCTGCCAGTAAACAACTAACAGATTATTTGAAACAAACCGAAGGCTGGGTTGGTTTAGTTGCTATTTTCCTGTCACTGTATTGGTTGATATTCGTGGTGCTCAGATACATTGGTGTGATGCTCCAACATGCTTTGTTAAGTTGGATTGTTTCAGTGGTATGTGTAGCTGTGATGTTTTCGCTGGGTTTACTTCTGGCCAACGGTCAACTAAAAGAATGGACCAAATCTAATGAAGCCGTTACTGGTCTACTCAACAAAGCGACTGGTTTTTTAGAGCCTAAAAGAGAAATGTTGGGCTTAGTGGCGTTGATACTGTCATTGGTCTTTTTGGGAAGAACCATTTAAGTTGAAAAATAAATGGAATAACAATAAATTTAAGCCCGCAATCTGCGGGCTTTTTTTATGCCTCTTTGGCAAGAGAAACTTCTGAAACAAATATTCGGTAAAGATTCAGTAAAACAACACAATGTATAATAACATCAGATAATTTTATAAGACTCGTATGACTCAAGAAGAAAGCTCAAAAATTGATTGGTTAAATCATGCCTTGGAATTCATTGTTGTTGTCATTGGCATATTAATGGC
>CALLLZ010000499.1 GCA_938008005.1 uncultured Marinicella sp.
AACTCGATCACGTTGGTGGTTTCAAACAACTTGACTTGGAAAGTTGCAGTCCCCGTTGTTGGTGCACCACAAATTCCCGTCGTACCACAGTGCGATCTCTCATTCCATTGCACTATAAAAACACGATTGGGTGTTGTGCCAATGATTTGAGAAAATATATCGCCTGAAGTATTGCTGAAGTCATCCCAAAAAGGCGCAATTAAGTTGTTTGCAATATCTGTTTCAATGAGTTGATTGTTAAAACTTATTTCAGCATCTAACCCCCCGAACCGTATGGCACCATTATTACCAACGGTCATTTGATCAGAGATCAGGCCATATAAAGTAAAAGGAAAATCCAAAGTTACATCTGCCTCACCTTCAATCCCCCCGAATCCATCATTATCTAGTACCAAAGCAGCTCCTGTAGTCGAGATATCCTCAAAGTCGTAAATATTTAGGCCTTCTTCTACGCTGTATGGATAAATCGGTGTGTAAGAGATCGCTGTTCTATCGGCTATACTGGGTGTGTTAAATGAATATTGATCGCTATGCACACTGCCACCGATACCGACAGTGGCCGATGCACCAAAGTCAAATTCAGCATTTTCAAACTGCACATCCAGATAATGGAACTCGATCACGTTGGTGGTTTCGTATAGCTTCACTTGGAAGGTTGATGCACCAATGTTATTGAAGTGACCCCGCTGATGCCATTGCACAATAAAAACGCGATTAGGTGTTGTGCCGATGGTTTCATGAAAAACATTACCCACATTATTGTCTATATCATCCCAAAATGGCGCGATTAAATTATTGTCAGTATCATCTGTCATAGGCTGATTTTCTGATCTTACTTGGGCGCCTGAAACTCCCAGCCTGATGGCTCCATTATTACCAATGGTCATATCTTGTGAGGTTAGACCGTATAAGGTAAAAGGAAAATCCATGCTTACGTCAGCTTCACCATCATCAAATAATACTATGGACGTTCCTGTTGTAGAAATGTCCACAAAATCATAAGTTGGGTTATTCAAGGCATAAGCATAAACAGGGGTGTAAGAAATGGCGAAGTTATCAGATAAGCTGGCCGTATTGAATGAAAACTGATCGCTGCGGATATTACCACCAATACCGACGGTGGCTGAGTTACCGTTATCGACTGATCCACTCAGTCCAAAAACCACGTCTTGATAATGGAATTCGATCACGTTAGTGGTTTCAAATAACTTGACTTGGAAGGTGGCTTCGCCAAATTCGCCAGGACCTAGAAAATGACCTCGTTCATGCCATTGTACAATAAACACTCGATTAGGTGAATCTCCAATAGTCTGATGATAAATTTCACCTGATTCAACGCCTAAATCATCCCAAAAAGGTGCAATTAAATTATTAGCAGAATCTGTTTCAATGCTTTGATTATCAAAATCTATTTCAGCATCTAACACCCCTAATCTGATGGCACCATTGTTACCAATGGTCATTTCATCAGAAGTGAGGCCATATAAAGTAAAAGGGAAGTCCAAAGTTACATTTGCTTCGCCATCAACCCCACCCATTCCATCATTATCTAATACCAAAGCTGTTCCTGTGGAAGAAATGTCCACAAAGTCAAAAGTTGGTATACGTCGATCGTAGGCAGTAGTAGGCACTTGCCAATTAGCTGTGATATCTAGGGTGTTGTTAATGGTTCGAATAAGACCTACATTGGCTGTAATTCCAGGCAATAAAGTTAAAGGTTCATCCTCTATGACCAGCCCAAAAGGGTTGGTGCTTGCTGTATGTGTTTCATATGTTTTTGGCCCTATATTGGTTGCGTGAAAACAAAACAAAACATCAGTGCCTGCTGGCACTGTTAGGGTGTTTGGGTTTCCAAAGCTGTCTATACAAGTATTGACGCCGTTGTCGGGGGTAATACTGATGTCGTGGATGAGGGTTGATTGACTGATGGCGGTTGAGCTAAAGAGCACAAAACCACTGATTAAAGACAGTGTGAAAAGAATAGATTTAATGAATGTCATGGTGACTCTCCTGATAATAAAATAATGACATCAATTGTAGGAGTTACTTGGATTTTCACTGTTGTAATATCCTATCAAGTGTTTGTAATATCCTCTCATTTTGGTTGTTTTTTCTAAAAGGTCGTCAAAAAACGGGTACCCCTTTTGGGCACCCGGTTTTATAAATAATAACTATATGCTGATCCAAAAAAACCGCACAGTTATCTGTGCAGTTTCAATGTCAATAAGGTTGATTAACGGAAACGAATGTTAGCCAATGGCTTATCTAGGAAAAATGCATTCGTCGGAGATACTGTGATTAAATTATTATCAGGATCATTGCTGCCACTGGGTCTGACCACAAACTCAGCGTTAGGAATATTCCAATAGCCAAAATCATCGATACCATCCCCATCATAATCGCCTGTTATGGGGATGTAACTTGAAACGGGTACTTCGTATATATCCTCGCCAATAAAATTTGCTGTGTCATAACTTTGAAAGTTATCATCACCAGATGAAAACACAGCCATATCGACAAAATCAGAACCAATAAATGTACCAGGTACGATCATCTCATCAGTCCTAAAAACGCCAAATCCTGAATTATAAAACGGTGCACCATTTTTGCCATCATAGACTCTGATAATGCCTCTGGGGGTAGCTGCCCCGTCTGAGGTCAATAGCATAAAATCAGCAATTTGGTCGCCATTCTTATCAAAGCCACCACTGGTTTGATAGTCGCTGGTGATGCCAGCAGTCATTAGTATGGTTCTCAGATTGAGGGTTGATGACTCAGTTATTAACAGTTTTGGAATAGAGCGTGTGACATCACCGCTGAAAAAAAAAGTAAAATCATCTAAACCATCGCCATCATAATCACCTATTTGTAAGTCTAAAGTTGCGTTGGTAGGCGGGATGAAAACCAACCTTTGTAAGGGTATGTCATTAGGTCTGCTTGAACGCCTGATCAAGTATTGAAACCTGTTATCATCAAATGGTCTTCTAAAAACAAAGTCTTTAATGCCATCACCGTCAAAATCACCACCGCTGGTCATTTCTGTGTCGGGAAAAGTTAAGCCCGTGTCGAAAATAGTGTCTGTGCCTGGGGTGCCTTCGTTGCTTATGATTTGAATGAACAAATTAGAGTTGATATTTCTTAGAGTTACATAATCACTGAAGCCTGTACCGGTAAAATCATACTGTGCTTTTGTGCAGTTTCCTAAAATATCAGAAGCTGGTAGTAGAACCAATGGATTTGTTAGGGCTTCAAAAGCCGAGCTGAAAATCAAGTCTGAACTGTCTTCATCAATTGTTATACCAGCAGACTGAACCTGTCCTGTAGCCTGCGCTCCTTCATCTTTGATTGTTAACATCCAGGTGCCGTTAGATTGTGTTGGCGTTAGGCCAGAAAATGCACCATTAAGGCGTGTGGTACAGCCACCAAAGAAGTTGTTGGCATAGCCTGTGGTACTGGTTCTGTATTCGCCTGTTGGAATAAACACATTGGCTGAATTTGCGGCGGCCCATAAATCAAGTGTCGCTTGGTCATTGAATGTATACAAGCCTGCAAAATTTGCACCATTTCCAAATTCACTTGACATCCTGCTTTTCCCAATACCAGAAAAAACCACCAGATGAGCGATGCCATCAGGTGCAGTTAAAGTCGCAGTTAAGTCACCAACCCACGTATGCTCTATCTCCAGTTCAATTGAGAGTGATTGGATATTACCTTGTAAACCAGTGACTTCTATCGGTATTTCTATACCGATCAAATTATCATCTGGAATATCCAAAGGTGTTGGAATATCCGCTGAAAAGGTGGTGCTATTGCCACCGCTTTTAACAGCTGTGTTGTTTGGTTTAACATTCATGGCCCAAGGATCAAATAAAAATTCCGCTTGGCTGGTACTGAAAAAGCACAGCAGTAATGGTAAGGTTTTTAATAAATGGTTTAATTTCATTAAATTCTCCTGATAGATAAAACAATGACATCAATTGTAGGAGTTACTTGGGTTTTCACTGTTGTAATATCCTCGCAAATATTTGTAATATCCTCTCATTTCGGTTTTTTTGTTGTAAAAACAACCGAAATATTTTTGAGTCAAAGAATCATGGATAAATTTGGAGTTTCAGGTAAAACTGCACAGGGTCAAGAAAGGGTATCCACAAGGGGCACGTCCTACGGGATTAATTCGTATTTTGTTAATTTCAGTTTATTAAAAAATATAAATCTGATGTATGCCATGATGAATGGTTAACAGAACGGCTGTAGGGTGTACCCCTTGCGGGTACCCTTTTTGTATAAATGATGATAAATCTGCTGATCTAAAAGCCCCCACAAAAACCGCACAGATAACTGTGCGGTTTTAATACCGATAAGGCTGATTAACGAAAACGAATGTTAGCCAAGGGCTGATCCTCGGCAGTGGCTTTCGATGGTGATACTGTGATTAAATTATTATCAGGATCATCTCTGCCACTGGGCCGGACTACAAATTGAGCGTTAGGAATATCCCAATAACCAAAATCATCGATACCATCCCCATCGTAGTCGCCTGTGATTGGGATGTAACTTGAAACGGGTATATTGTATGAGTCTTCACCAATGAAATTTGCTGTATCAAAACTTTCAAAATTATCATCGATAGATGAAAACATAGCCATATCGATGAAATCAGGACCAATAAATGTACCAGGTACAATGCGCTCATCGGTCCTAAAAACTCCAAACCCTGAGTTATAAAGCAATGCACCATTGCTGCCATCAAAGGCTCTGATGATGCCTCTGGGTGTAGCTGACCTATTTGAGGTCAATAGCATAAAATCAGCGATCTGATCACCATTCTTATCAAAGCCACCACTGGCTTGAAAATCGCTGGTGATGCCAAAAACAGCACTAGTACCTATCTCTCTCTGATTGAAAGTAGATGACTCAATTATAAGCAGTTCTGGAAAAGAGTCTGTCACATCGTTAGTGAAAAAAAATGAAAAATCATCCAGACCATCACCATCGTAATCACCTATTTGTAGGTCAAGGCTTATGTTAGTAGGAGGGGTCGTTACGAAAAAATGACTGAGTAAGTCTTTAGGTCTGCTTGAACGCCTGATCAAATATTGATCCACATTATTGTTAAATTCTCTTTTAAAAACAAAATCTTTGATACCATCACCATCAAAGTCACCACCGCTGGTCATTTCTGTGTCAGCAAATGGTAAACCTGAATCAAAGAAATTGTCTGCGGCAGGAAAACCTAGGTTGGTTATGATTTGAATAAATAAACCAGAGCCAAGTCTAAACGAAGTCACATAATCACTGTAACCCGTTCCAGTAAAATCATATTGTGCTTTTGTACAGTTACCCAACAGATCTGAAGCGGGTAGCAGAGATAATGGTAGTGTAGGGAATTCAAAAGTCGACTTGAAGATTAAGTCTGAACTGCCTTCATCAATTATTATCTCAGCTGACTGAACCGACCCCAAATCACCCAAAGCGTCATCTCTGATGGTTAATACCCAGGTGCCGTGAGATTGTGTTGGTGTTAGGCCGGAAAATGCACCATTAAGCCGTGTGGTACAGCCGCCAAAATTGTTGTTTTCATTGCCTGCGGTACTGGTTCTGAATTCGCCTGTTGGAATAAACACAGCTGCAGAATCTGCTGTGGTCCATAAATCAAGGCTCGCTTGGTCATTGAATGTATACAACCCTGACAAATTCGAAAGAGCTCCAAAGGATGTATTTGAACGATTTTTTCCAACATCAGAAAACAACACCAGGTGTGCGATGCCATCAGGTGCGGTTAATGTTGCAGTTAGATCACCAATAAACGTATGCTCTATCCCCAACTCAACTGAGAGTGATTCAATACTGCCTTTTAGGCCAGTGACTTCTATCGGTATCTCTATACCGATAGAATTATCATCTGGAATATCCAAAGGTGTTGGAATATCTGCTGAAAAGACAGTGCTATTTCCTCCACTTTTAACAACTGTGTTGTTTGATTTAACATTTATGGACCAAGGATCAAACAAAACTTCCGCTTGACTGGTACTGAAAAAGCACAGCAGTAAAAATATGGTTTTTAATAAATGGTTTAAGTTCATTAAACTCTCCTGATAGATACAATAATGACATCAATTGTAGGAGTTACCTGGGTTTTCACTGTTGTACTATCCTCTCAAATGTTTGTACTATCCTCTCATTTAGATGGTTTTTGCTGAAAAGTGGTCAAAAAACGGGTGCCCACAAGGGGCACGCCCTACAGGATTGATTCGTATGTTGCTTGATGTAAAACGGGTACCCAAAGGGCACACTCCACTGGTTTAAGGGGAAGGGTGGTGACAATAATTTACTCTGATAAAGAACATGAATGTAGTAAACTATTTAGGATGAAAAGAATCACTTTACCAAGTCATAAATTATCATTTTTTTTGGTTTTTTTTGCCTTGGTTTTTTCTGTCAAAAGCCAAGGCAAAGTAGCGACCAGTGATTCAGATGACAATAGGCGATCTTTTGGCCAGCCCATCATCGATCATTACCCCGCTCATGTTTATGGTGCTTATGAGAATAATTGGTCGATGATCATGGGTGACAATGGGTGGCTATACACAGGTAATGGTCATGGTGTTTTAGAATACGATGGCAGGGAGTGGCGTCTCATAAAAACGCCTAATCTGGGTGTGGTCAGATCACTGAAAAAAGATAAAAATGGTGTTATTTATGTCGGTGCGCTTAATAGTTTTGGTTACCTTGAGAAAGATCAGTTCGGACAATTGCAGTATCAGGAACTGAGCGGTTCTACCGATGTGCCTGATACAAATTTTGATGAAGTGTCCAACGTTTTTGTATTTGATGATGCCGTGTATTATGTGGCCAATAAGTGGTTGTTTCGGCTCAACATCCTCAGCAATAATCCAGACAAGCGAGTGAAAGCTTGGCCTTATCTTGAACGCTCGCAGCTCAAAGATGTTTTTCAATATGACTCAAAACTTTATTTTTCTGCCAAAGATTTTAATCTGGAAATAGATGAAAATGATCAACTGATAAAAACCGATTTTTTTACTGATCAAGAAAAACAACGCATTCATGTGATTGAGACTGTGCAAGTAGATAACGAGGAATTGGTTTTTAGTGGTAATGATGTTTACGTGAGAAAAAACAAATTTGAACACTGGAATACACCAGCTGGTCATTATTTAAAAGACAGTTGGATTTACGATGTGATGCCTTACAACACAGATTATTTTGTTGTGGCCACCATAAAAAAAGGCTTGGTGTTCGTTTCTCATGATGGACAAGTGGTATTTAATATCAGTAAAGAGCATGGTCTGCCGAATGAAATTGCTGTTGGTATCACTGCTGATCAACAAGATGGAATGTGGGTAGGGAGTCTGGGCAGGGGCTTGAGCAGAATTCAATCACCTTTGACTTTACGTGTGGATCAAAAAAACGTGGGTTTAAAAAAAATAAAGGCAGTTATCAATTATAAGGGTCACTTAGTTGGCCTTTCATTTTCAGGCTTGGCAGTATTAAATGGTGATGAGTTTACCCATCATAAATTTGAAAGGGATCAGCTACAAACCATAATTGATAGCCAGGTTAATGGTCTTTTGGTGGCTGGTTATTTTGGCATTGCGTTGGTTGATATTGATTTTAATCAATCACCAAATAAAATCAGTAGCACCATCATTGAGGATGATTTAGTTATTGAAGAGCTTATTAGGTCACCTTGGCATGATAATGAGATTTTCGTTCGTCTCAATAATGGTTTAGCACGATTACAGCATAAAGATGATCAATGGTCCTATGATTTGATTGAAGAATTCGATGATGATGTGGTTTCAGTTGCATTTAATAATGATCAGTTGTGGATAAGCTTAAGTACCGGTGAACTGTTAAGAGTAGAAAAATTCACTGAATCAAAGGATTATGTGTATGAATCTGTTTTCATTAGTAATCATACGGGTTTTTATAAAACGCGGCTTTTTTCATCACAGGCTGGCTTAATCGCTACTTATAAAAATAAAATTTATCAGTTAGACCCATCTAATAATCAATTTTCACAGTTGGCAGAAATAGATGTTGATTCAGAAATTGAATTCTTTAAACAAGAATCCAATGGACGTTATTGGCTCTCAACCAAAACCGAATTACTTTATTTTGATGATGAGTTTAAGCATTTAAATTCGACATTAGCACACTATTTAGAACCCGACTTAACTTCAGGGTTCTATTATGATGCGCAATCAGATCAGAGAGTTTTCATTCAAAATAGTGGCATTGTGATAGTCAATGGGGACATCAATCCTACTACATTTGTCACGCCACACATTAAAAGCATACAGAGTGGAGAAGAGCTTTTACCATTAGATTTGAATGGCGTGATATCTCAACACAACATCCAATTTAATATCAGTTACCCTGATTTTTCAAAAACACAAAAGGCCTTGTTTAAGGCTTGCTTGTCAAAAGAGAACTGTACCAACTGGTCAAACAACACACAAATTAATTTTTCAAATATATCTGGTGGCCCCCATGATTTAAATGTTTTAGCAGGTGGTCCAGATGAACAACTCAGCCAGAGTGTCTTTAAATTTCAGGTGGAAGATTATTGGTACCAAACATCATGGTTTAAATTATTGGCTGTTTTGGTATTTGCTTTACTGGTATTTCTGATCAGTAAAATCAGTACCTATCAAATAAAAAAACGCAACCAACAACTCCAAGAACTGGTTAATAAACGCACGGCAAAAATAGAACAACAAAGTAATGAGTTGCATCAACTGGATGAGGCACGCATTCGATTTTTTGCTAATGTATCACATGAGTTTCGTACCCCTTTGACCCTTGCCATAGCGCCGCTTGAAAGTCTTTTGCATGATAACCCACAACTGGAAAAGCACCTGGCTCACCCTGTTAAAACTTCGATTGCCAACTCTAAAAAAATGTTGTCTTTAGTTGGACAGATTTTAGACATCAATCGCTTGGAGTCCGGTCGATTTCCTTTAAGGGTGGCGCAATATGATGTGGCAGGTTTACTCAACCAATTGGCCTTGCGCTTCGGGGTTTGGGCCAAGAAAAATAATCAAACAATTATTCTCGAAAATACCCAAGAACCACAAATGCTTTATTGTGACCAGGAACAAATAGACAAATGTTTGTCAAACTTGATTTCAAACGCGATTAAGTATTCAGGACAAAACAGTGAAATCACACTTTCACTGCTTAAAGAAGAAGAACAAATTGGTTTAAAAGTCAGTGATAACGGTCAGGGCATCTCTGCAGAATCACAAGACAAAGTATTTGATCGGTTCTACCAAGACCAACAGTCAGAAACCATCAGTGATGCAGGCACTGGTATTGGCTTGTCATTGGTTAAGGAATTGACTGAATTGCATCATGGGACCGT
>CALLLZ010000500.1 GCA_938008005.1 uncultured Marinicella sp.
GTGGCCACTCCATTTTTCGCCCCGCCAGAAAATGCATATGGATATGAAACACAGTCTGCTGCCCATTTTCATTACAGTTCATAACAATACGATAACCATTATCGGCTTCGCCAATCTCTTGTGCATAATCGTTAATGGCCAAATGAATTTTACTCATATAGTCGATGTTACTCTCATCAATATCATTGTGCGTCACTATTCTGATTTTAGGTATAAATAACACATGAATAGGCGCTTGTGGATTGATGTCTTTAAAACCCAAAACATAGTCATCTTCATAAACAATGTCAGCAGGAATTTGCTTGGTGAGGATTAAATCAAAGATGGTGGGTTCCATAACGGGCTCCTATAAATGTGTACGACTGGCAAAAGCATGGGCTAAAGTACTGTTATCGATGTATTCTAAATCACCGCCCAATGGTACACCATGAGCAAGCCGAGTGGCTTTGATACCACCCTGTTCTGCCATATGAGCCAGATACTGAGCTGTGGTTTCACCCTCTAAAGTTGAACCAGTGGCGATGATCAATTCCTCGCATTCAGGCTTCGACAACATATTGACTAACAATTCCAACTTTAAATCAGCAGGTCCCATTCCATCAATAGGTGATAACTTACCATGTAATACGAAATATTTTCCGCTGAAATCAGTGGCACTCTCTAAATGAATGATATCGGCAGGTGTTTCAACCACACAAACTTGTTTGTACGATCGATTGGAGTTAGCACAAATTTTACAGACTCTGTTTTCAGTTAAAGTTCTACAAACTTCGCATTCACCTACATTCTCTATGGCTGTCAGCAAGGTCTCTGCTAATTTTTTACCCCCAGTCTGATCCTTTTGCAACAAGTAAAAAGTTAGTCGTTGAGCAGTTTTGGGCCCCACACCTGGCAATATTTGTATGGCCGACATGAGGTCACTGATTAATGCCATCAGAAAGGCATTTTAAAACCAGGAGGTAAGTTCAAACCATCGGTTAAACCACCCATATTTTCTTTTTGAATTTCTGCCACTTTGTTCAATGCGTCATTGAATGCTGCCACTAACAAGTCTTCCATCATCTCATGATCACCATCAATCATGTCATGATCTATAGATAAACTTTTAACTTGTTGCTGTCCATTCATGACGATCTTGACAATATCACCACCAGCGCTGCCTGTCACTTCTTTATTGGCCATTTCAGCCTGAGCTTCCTGCATCTGTTCTTGCATTTTTTGCACTTGCTGCATCATGTTTCCAAGCGTGCCTTTCATATATTCACCTTTTTGAAAGCAATTAATTAATCGCCTAATTTATTCTGGATAATAGTCGCACCAAACTGTTGTTGTAAATCGGCGACAACTGGGTCTACATTTTGAACTTTTTCCTCTTGCAACTGAGCTTGTTGTTGCGCAGTTTGTCTGGCCAGTGTATCGGCCTCACTTTTAAGAGTAAACTTCAATTTATAGTCCGACGAAGCTGCCAATAACTCTGTTTCAATCGCATGCTGTGCCTTAACAGTCATAAAATTCTTAGCCGCTTCATCTACAGCAAATGTAATGACTTTTTTCTTATTTTCAAGTAACTCAAGATTCCTAGCCAATTCTCTGGCCATGCCCTTAAGCTTCATCTGCTTAAAAACTTCAGGCCAGGAATCGGTAGTTAAATCCATTACATTGATATGATTTACTGCTTCAACATCACCATTCTCTTTATTGCTATCTATAGCTTTACTGCTATCTATAGAATTAATTGCGATTGACTCTTCGTCAATTGACTCATTACTGGTTATGGTTTTGATGGTTTGGTTGTGATTTGAATCATCGGATGGCTTTTGAACTTGAACCGTTTCAGCGGTTTGATTTAATACGCTTCTTACCTTATTCGCTTGAGGTTTATTACTTTGACCTTTTACCGTTGAGTCACTTTGTTTGCCTGTTTGTTGTCCAGCCATTTGAGGCTCGCCAGACTGTTGTACAAAAGCCAACATCCGAATAACTGCCATTTCAAAACTGACTTTCTTACTCGGCGTAAACCTGATTTGCTCTAATGCCAAGACCACTAATTGATAATACCACTGAATGGTTTCGGCCTGAATTTGAACTGCAAATTGTTTAAGCTCCTTAAGATCAAAACTCGACCCACCAGTAACACGACCAAGCGTTTGAATCAATGAAACCTCATGCAACAACAAACAAAAATCTTCAAGTAACTGCGTATAATCAACTGACATATCATGTAACCAATCCATCTTTTCAACAGTTGCAGCTTCATCATTATCAGAGATCAACTTCAATAATTCTGTCACATGAGATTGTTCTATAGTTCCCAACATGGCGCGAATTTCATCAAACTGAATCAGACCAGCACCAAAAGCCAAAGATTGATCCATCAAACTCAGTGCATCTCTCATACTGCCATCGGCAACTCGTGCTATCAGTTGAATGGCATGATCATCATATTCAACTGATTCTTTATTCAATAATGAGCCCAGATGATCACCAATTTGTTTTTGAGTAAGGCGTTTTAAATTAAATTGTAAGCAACGAGAAAGTACCGTAACTGGAAGCTTATCAGGTTCCGTGGTAGCCAATAAAAATTTAACATGCTCTGGAGGTTCTTCCAATGTTTTCAATAAAGCATTGAAACTGCTTTTTGAGAACATGTGCACTTCATCGATTAAGTAAATTTTATACTTACCTTTATTCGGCGCGTACTGAACATTCTCCAATAAGCTTCTGGTGTCATCTACCCCTGTTCTTGACGCTGCATCAACTTCAATCAAATCAATAAATTCACCGTTTTTAATTTCTTGGCAATGTTGACAAATACCACATGGATTACCAGAAACACCTTCCAAACAATTCAAAGCTTTGGCTAAAACACGGGCTAATGTAGTTTTCCCTACGCCACGTGTACCGGTGAATAAAAAAGCGTGGTGTAAGCGGTCATTTTCTAAGCCATTAACCAGCGCTTGAACCACATGTTCTTGACCAACTATTTCTTGAAAGTTTTGGGGGCGGTATTTTCTGGCGAGTACTTGATAGGTCATGTTGAATGTATTATTCGAATCCAGGCAGATTAGTGGGACTCCTGCCAGCCGGTCCTTGCACATAAAATCACAGCTGCGGTTGCTCCCTTCCGGGCCTGGCCGAGTTCACTGCTATTCATTGCAAGGTGACAAACAGGAGTCACCGGTGCGGTATTATCTATGAACTGATTCGCTTTGTCCACCTTCAAAGCTCAGTATTTTTTAACACATCAACGGCGCCAGGCTTTTGATGCATAATTTGTTTTAATAATGGTACTGTCACTTTCCTTTTCAACTTGAGCGATTCTGCCGAAACTTGTAAAAACAAACCATACAACTCATTATAATTACTGCTATGGTGAGTTTGTAAATATTGAATCACAGCAGAATCTAATGGAATTCCGTTCACCTCAAATTGCCTGACAATGCAAGACAATGCCTCCTGACCTTGCAAAATATTTAATTTAAGAGTTAAACCAGAGTTTAATCTGGAAACTAAATCAGGTAATTTCCATATATTAGATTTACTGTGAATTGATGCAAATACTGCCAACGTTATTCTTCTGGCCTTACAAAAATTAAATAAGTTAAATAAGGCGACTTCTGCTTTAGCATCACCAGCTAGCTTATGTACATCTTCCAACAACAAATACTCAAGACCTTCAGGTAACATTTGAATCAAATCAACTTGGGGCAAATAATTCGCATCAACAGTAAAACAACAAAATCCAGATTGACTCAGGTGGTGTTCAAATGCATTAATCAAATGCGTTTTACCACTATAAACACCACCCCAAACATATATAAATTGAGGTAGACTTTGGATTTGCTGCAAAGCTTCTACAACTGCATCATTACCTCTGTACTGTTCGAAATTTTGAGCTTTTTGTTGACCAAAAGGCAAAGTGGCCTGTTGCTGACTCATCACTTATCCTTCATCACCTGTATCAGTTTGAACTGATTCAGATGAACTTAATAACTCTTTTGTTTCTGACTTTGCTTCTGTGGATGGCTTTTTTGGAGAAAGTTCATCTTTATTGGTTAAGTTAATCTCATTTTCCCTACCATAAAGTTTACTTTCCAAATACCGCTCATGACCATGTCTTAACAGCACCATAACCACTGCTGCCAGAGGCAAACCCAATAACACTCCAACAAAACCAAATAATTGACCTCCTGCCAAAACTGCAAATATCACCGCCACTGGATGCAATCCAATCCTGTCACCAACCAACCAAGGCGTCAAGACAAACCCCTCTAATAATTGACCAATGCCAAAAACAATCAACACATAAATGATGTGACTCATATCTCCAAATTGAACAAGTGCAGCTATAACTCCAGCAACCAAGCCAACGATGGTCCCTAAATACGGCACAAAAGATACCAAACCAGCACCCATACCGATAAGCAAAGATAATTCAACACCCACAATCCACAAACCAATTGTATAAACAGCACCAAGAGCCAACATCACACTAAGCTGCCCTCGTAAGAATGAACTCAAAACAGCGTTAGAATCTTGAGTAATTTGAGTCACTTTGTTGTAATAGGGCCTTGGAATCAGCTGACTCACTCGCTCCGTGATGATGTCCCAATCTCGCAGTAAATAAAAAGTAACCACCGGTATCAATAAAAAGTTCATCAGCCAACTAACAATCACCATACTACTTTTGGTCACAGAACTTAAAACAGTTTGCGCAAAGCTGCCTGCACCTTCCCAATGAACCTTAAGTAGTTGTGTCAACTCATTGAAATCAAATAAATTAGTTTCAATCCCTAAAGTGGATTGCAACCAAGGAGATATATTGTTACTTAACCATTGAAAGTACGAGGGTAAGTTTCTGATCAAACTTGAGATCTGCCTTTCTAAAGCTGGAATTAAAACCACAGCGGTAGCAAACACCAATAAACTGATAACCAAGAATACCAGGGTCACTGATACTGTTCGGCTTAGCTTCCACTCCTCCAACTTATCAGCCAAAGGATCAAATAAATATGCCAATAATGCACCCACAGCAAATGGCGTTAAAATCGGAGACAATAAATACACCAAATAACCGGTTAAGATAACCATCGCCAAGATGTACCATTGCTTATTGATTTTATTAGTCATTACCAACCTCCTTTTGTGTTTTTTTAACTTGAGCCGCCATACTAAAACCCAACCAGATATAGTGCAAGCCGCTTAAACCAGTAAATATGGCCACTGCCATCATCAACGGCCAATGAAGCGTGCTCAAGTCCCATAAGCCAGAAAGTGAAATTAACAACACCAAAATCAATAAAATCTGCAAAGCTGTATTGGCTTTACTGATGAAGGATGGCTGTGCATGTTCAATTTTACCGATACGAAAATGATAATAACTGGCACCAGTAACAATGATGACATCTCTAGCAACCACCATTAAGTATAACCATGCTGGAATCACACCCTGCAGCACAAAAACACTGTAACAACAAAGCATCAT
>CALLLZ010000501.1 GCA_938008005.1 uncultured Marinicella sp.
CCTGATGGTTATGTGCCTAGTTCTACCTATTGGCTGATTGAAAACAATGAAATTATAGGTGTTTCAAATCTCAGACACCATTTGAATGACAGTTTATTAAAAGCTGGAGGGCATATCGGCCTCAGTATTAGGCCTTCTTGCAGAGGTCGAAACCTCAGTGTTGAATTGTTGCAGCTGACTTTGGATGAAGCGGCTCAAAAAGGCATACGTCAAGTTCATATCCACTGCTATGCTGATAATCAAGCTTCAGCACATATGATTTTGGCTTGCGGTGGGTTTTTGGATTCAGTTATTGAAGATGGTGGGCATGAGGTGCAGCGATATTTGATTGATATGGATAATTGAGTTGTTTGGACTTATAAAAAATGGATCCCCGGGTCTACTCTAAATTAACAATATCTAAGATTGTTAACGCTCGGTCAGATTAATAAGCTAAATAGGAGCCCATAGCTCGCCTGAGGATGACAGAATTGGAATCTGTTTTAAGCTTTGTAAACTGCGTTCTTTTTTGATCTGAAGGTTCTATCACTTTACCTATATGCTCTCCAACGCGTCGTCCTCGGGCGGGGTCACAATCCTTGGTGACCTGTAAATATGGTAATGGTTTTATGCTTATTATTTATAAATTAAACCGATTGAGACCCGGAGATCCATTTTAAGCTTTGAAACACATATTATTCTTAGGTTCTTGCTCTTGCATAGGTTCGACTGGAATGACGTGGCTTTATTGATAGCAGTCATGTGTTAATAAGTGATTATTCATAAAAAGAAAAAATAACCTATATAACAAAAAAACATTTGTCACTTTTTTTTAAAGCATGTTACATTAAGCTCAAATCACAATAAACATAAAATGAAAAACAACTTCGACAACCTATTATTAAAGCAATATGCATTGACTGAATCTGTGTCAGTAAATACTGTTGTGGTTGTTCGTCGCCGCCGTCCGATAAGACAAATGGAGCTCTTTGGCTAGACGTGTGATTTAAATAAACTAATTTTAAAAAACCCGGCCAAAGAGCCGGGTTTTTTTATACCCGGTTATTTTGGCTTTATTCAGGACTTAGCATGATAAAGCATTTTTTAACAACCGAAGACTGGAGTCAGCAAGAATTAAGCCAACTGCTTGCTGATGCTGGTTACCTCAAAGACAATCCAATCCAAAATCACCTGACTGGCAAATCGATTGCGCTGTTATTCCTCAATCCTTCAATGCGGACCCGAACGTCATTTGAATTGGGCATGCAGCAACTGGGTGGTACAGCCATTGTGTTACAACCCGGAGAAGATGCCTGGGGCATTGAATTTGAACCCGACACCATAATGAATGGAGATGCCGAGGAACACATCATTGAGGTGGCTGGGGTGTTGTCGTCCTATGTGGATATGATTGCTATTCGGGCGTTTCCAGCTTTTAAAGATTGGCAAGTCGATCGTTTGGATCACAAGATCAAGGGTTTAGCCGCTCATGCATCTGTTCCGGTCATCAATATGGAAACCATTGTCCACCCTTGTCAGGAGTTGGCATTGATGATGACGGTTCAGAATCACCTTAAAACAGTCGAAAAGAAAAAGTTCTTACTCACTTGGACTCACCACCCCAAACCTTTGAATACAGCTGTGGCCAATTCAGCCTTACTGGTCAGCAGCAAGTTCGGCATGGATGTCACTTTGCTGTGCCCCAATAAACATTATCTGTTGGATGATAAATACATGGCTGCAGCCAAGACTCAATGTGAGGAACATGGAGCGACTTTTACGGTGACACACGACATCGAAGCAGCTTATCAAGATGCTGATTTTGTTTATGCCAAGAGTTGGGGTGCTTTGCCTTTTTATGGAGATGCGAAAGCTGAGTTTGAACAGCGTAAGCCATATAAAAACTTCATTGTGGATGGGCAGAAAATGGCGCTCACCAATCAAGCGAAGTTCAGCCATTGTTTACCGCTGCGCAGAAACATCAAAGCCACCGATGAAGTGATGGATGCAGATTACTGTGTTGCGCTGGAAGAAGCTGAGAACCGCTTACACGTGCAAAAAGCCATGATGCTCAAGTTGATGGGCAAAGACTTAACAACCCAAAATCAAAATAAATAAAGAATCAGGAATTTAATATGAAAAAGAAAACAATCGTATTGGCATTTTCAGGTGGTTTAGACACCAGTTATTGTCTCTATCAATTAACTCAACAAGGTCATCAAGTCCATACAGTATTTGTTAATGCTGGTGGCGTGAGTGAAGCAGAGGTTCAAGCCATCACGGACCGTGCTTCAGCATTAGGCAGTTGCCAACACCATACCATTGATGCCCAACAAGCCATTTGGGATGAGTTCGTCAAGCCATTGGTTTGGTCTAAAGCCAAGATGCGTGATGAGTACCCATTGTTGTGTTCAGATCGTTATGTCATTGTAAAGCTGTGTTTACAGCTGTGCGATCAGTTAAACACCCCTTATTTTGCCCACGGTTGTACAGCCATGGGTAATGATCAGTTTCGTTTTGATCAAACCGTCCATTCATTGGGGTCATATGAAATTATTGCGCCAATCAGAGATTTACAAGCTGAAGTCAAAGGAAACATTCGTGACCTCGAATTGAATGTACTTAAAGCGGCTGGATACGCCATGTCAGGACAACACGAGAAGTATTCAATTAATGAGAACATGTTGGGTGTGACTGTATCTGGCAGTGAGATTGATGTATTTCAGGCACCTACGGATGACAGTCTGTGCTGGGTTAAGCCGAGATCTGAGTGGCCGGCTGAATCATTAGAAATACAACTGGGATTCACCATGGGTGTTGCGACTCATTTAAATGGTAAAGCGGTGACAGGACCTGTACTGTTAAAGCAATTAAATCAACAATTGGCACAATATGGAGTTGGTAGGCACATTTATACCGGTGATGTGAGTATCGGGTTGAAAGGGAGGATCGTATTTGAATGCCCCGGTATCGATGGGTTGATGCAAGCTCACAAAGCCTTGGAAGACTTGGTGAATTCTAAATTACAAAATCAATTCAGAGCGCAAGTAGCAGAACGTTGGGCAGAACTGATTTACCAGGGTTTTTTCTATGAACCACATAAGCACGACTTGGAAGCCTATTTGGCCAGTTCGCAATCACATGTGACTGGTACAGTGACATTGGCGACTTCAGGTGGATCATTATTGGCCACAGCGGTTGAATCAGCATACATCGTACAAGATTCACAATCAGTGTATGCTCAATCAGCAGCGTGGTCGCCTGAAGAGGCGTTGGGTTATATCAAACTCACAGGTCAAAGTGCGACCTTAGTCAATCAAGTCAGGAGAGCGTCATGAGTCAAGCTATGAGCCAGGCCATGTACCCGGCTAAAGTAAAAAATTCAAAACAGAACCATGAGTTATCAATCACGCAATCGATCAAAAAAAACCTGTCATTTCTGATCAGCCAAGACACCAGTAACCCACCACGTGAAATTAAATTCACCGATGACTTGTTTGTTGAGCTTGAAACTTTTTTTAAAGCACAAAAGTTCACTGTAACCATGGCTGATTTTGGTGATGGTCATGTGGCATTTTATGCCTTAAGAGGTACGCCCAAAGTTTTATTCAATACACATCTGGACACGGTACCGGTATCGATCGGTTGGCAGCACGATCCATTCACTTTAACTCAAGTGGATGATCGATATTACGGTCGTGGGGTGTGTGACATCAAGGGTGCAGCAGCTTGTTTAATGACTTTGGCCGAAAACAGCAGCCAGGATATGGCCGTTTTGTTTACTACTGATGAAGAAGGCACTAACAATTGCTGTATTAAAAACTTCATTGATGGTTATGACTTATCTGCTTTTCAACAAGTGATTGTGGCTGAGCCCACCGAATGCCTAGCTATTACTGAACATCGCGGATATGTTTCGGCTCATGGTACTTTCAGTGGTCAAAGTGGTCATTCATCGTCAGTCCATGCATTGCAAACCAATGCCATACATCAAGCCAATCAGTGGATGTTTCAAGCCATTGCATCGGCCAAACAGCATCAAACAGTGAATAACCCTGCAGGGATTTGTTTGAATTTGGGCTACATCAAAGGCGGTGAAAAAAATAACATGATTGCTGAGCAATGTCAGCTGGGTTTTAGCATCAGGGTGCCTGCTGGAGAATCTTCAAATGACACTTATAAAATGATGATCAATCATGACAGGTCATTGGCGAACTGGCATTGTTCATTGTTGGCTCCGGCTTTACCTGAAATGCCATCCGGTAATCAGTTGGCGATTGAATTTTGTCAACAGCATGATTTATCACAAGGGATCGCTGTGGATTTTTGGACAGAGGCCTCCTTGTTTTGTCAAGCCGGGATTCCGGCTTTGGTACTGGGGCCAGGGAACATCGCTCAGGCTCATACCACCGATGAGTGGGTAGCGATTGATCAATTGTTTCAATGTTATGAAATTTATCGAGGAGTATTGGGATGAAAGTCAAAACATTGAATAAGAAAATCATTCACAGTGCTTTGAATCAGTTAACCAACAGCAAGGAAGCTAAACATTATCTCAACAGGTATCAAAATCACGACGAGATGAATTTCGCAGTGATTAAAGTGGGTGGTGGTATTTTGGCAGATGAATTAGCAACGCTGGCAGAATCTTTGGCTTTGTTAGCTAATTTAGGCCTGAATCCGATAGTCATCCATGGTGCTGGTGTGCAGCTAGATGAGGGGATCGAAAAAGCCGGATTGAAAACGGTTAAAACAAACGGTATGAGAGTGACCGATGAGACTTGTATGAAAGTGATCAGACCGATCATGTATGAAGTCAACCAACAGTTGGTCAATGCTTTGGAGCAGCAAGGAGTCAGGGCCACAGGGGTGGTGCATGGTGTATTTGAATGCGATTATCTGGATAAGGAAAAATATGGCTTGGTTGGTGAGGTGAAAAAAATACACCTCACACCGAT
>CALLLZ010000502.1 GCA_938008005.1 uncultured Marinicella sp.
AATAATATTATTATAGAAAAGCCGATTGAGCTAAAAAAATACGATGTGGGCGGTACTTATTATACTGAGCTGTTACTTGGTTTTTTGTATTTGTCTTTTATTGAAGGTTTAATAAAAGAACATGATTTCATAATTGAAATGCTTGATATCGTTGATAGCCATGAATATACGTTAATTCCTATTGATGATATTTGCAAGAGGGAGGATAGTGCTTTTCTTTTGAGTGAGGAAGTTGTTAAGCATCTTCAAAATTTAGCAAAGATAGCTAAATAAAACTAAAAGGGGGTCAGACCCCTTTTAGAGGAAAAGCTGCTATACTTAGGTTTTTGCAGGTGTATTATGCCAAGGAAACCGCGTTTTTTTGTTCCTGATATTCCGAACCATGTGATTCAACGTGGTATCAATAAATCGGCAGTTTTCTTTGAAGAAGAGGACTACCAACATTACAAACACATTTTGTATGAGGCTGCCGAGTCTAGTGGTGTGGTTATCCATGCTTATGTTCTGATGACAAATCATATTCATTTATTGGTCACAGCTGATTCACAGCGTGGTATCAGTTTGATGATGCAAAAAGTGGGGCGTTTTTATGTGCCTTATATCAATCATAAGTATGGTCAAAGCGGAACGCTTTGGGATGGTCGCTTTAAGAGTTCCTTGGTTGATTCGGATTTTTATGTTTTGGCGTGTATGAGATATATTGAAATGAACCCTGTAAGGGCTGGCATGGTTAAGTCACCACAAGGTTATAAGTGGAGTAGTTATCTGTGTAATGCTTTAGATGTTCATGATCGCATTGTTACGCCAGCACCGAGTTATTTGAGTTTGGCGATAACTAAAAAGAAAAGGCAGCATGTATACAGTAGCTTATTTACTGAACATTTGGATGAAAAGACCGTCAGAGATATCAGGAATTGTGCTCAAACAGGCACACCATTGGGTAGTTCACAATTTATCGAACAGATAGAGGTGAAGTTAGGCAAAAAAGTGGGGCATAACAAGAGGGGCAGGCCAAGCCATTCAAAAAAGAGTTGATAGGTATGAAGTATATAGATTAGCAAGGTAGGTTTGGCGTTTGGTTTTTTGGAAATTTTTTTTCAGTTGTGTAGCTGTTCCTACGACTGAGAAACCAATTGATTTAAAGCCTTTGAGTTCGTCTGACCATGAATTCAGTGATTATACCAATCTCATCAATGGTTTTGGCTGTTTTTTAGATATAAAGCCTCTTTTGTCGTTTCTCAAACAACGCCCAGTTTCATCTAAAACAATACTCAGCTTTTGTTGAATATGGCTTTTGGAGAGTTAAGAAAAATCAATATTATTGATTTGACTAATTGAAAAAGACAGTATAAAAGCGGGATGAATAAACATACTGCTTATATACTGTTTTTATCGTGTATCAAATGTTTATGGTTATACTGGTTCAGGTGGTTCTTCGTCTTCACCACCACCGCCACCGCCAGAACCACCTCCACCGCCAGGTGGGTCAAGACATTCATCAACACAATCACCAAACTCTTGAATACAATAATTACTGGGGTGAGTTAATTCGCATTGATTCCTCTGTGCCCTACAATAGCTGACACACCAAACAGGTGCTTGGTCGTTTTCAAAAAGCTTTGCTCTTTGTGACTGAAAAACATCCAAAGGTGCCAACTTTTCTTCAGGAGTTATTAATTCCTCAAACAAAATCTGATGCTCAGCTTTTGCTTGAGATAATAAACCTATAACTACCAAAAGACTTAGTTTTATAAATCTCATATTACCACTCCTCTAATTGTTAAAAATAAAGCAATTACATATTACTTTATTTAACATGTCAATGTGTTAAAAAACATTAACAATACAAATCATTTGGTAGAACATGTTGTTAAAAAACCATGGATTTGGATAGAGAGACAAACTATTTAAAGTGTCAATAAATAATAATTTATTCTATAGTTTATTATATTTGCATCGTAAGCTATATCAGCGTAACAGTAAGCATAAAAAGTACAATATGTGCTTTTATTTTTAAGTAAGTTTGGGGTATTGCTTAGTTAAAAATGCACTACGGGTAACATTTAATATTTACCTATACCAAAGCGGTAAAAACCGCTCTGGTTAAATCTTTTTAGATTGAAAGTAGGTCTTGTGGTTATGCAGGCCCACCATTATTACCATTACCACCACCTCGAGGACCGCCTGGAGGAGAATCAGGATCAAGACATTCATCAACACAATCCCCAAATTCTTGAGTACAATAATTATTAGAGTAAGTCAGAAGACATTGATCTTTTAACGCTCTGCAATAAGTTGCACACCAGACAGGCGCTTGATTGTTTTCAAGTAAGTCTATGACTTCTGGTTTTAAAATATTCAATGGCATTATCACTTCTTTGGGTTCAAATAACTCTTTTTTCTCAAAGGTTTCTTGTGCCTGTGGTGAGATGCTAACTATTATCAAGAGTACTGTTATTAATATTTTCATTTATATTCCTCAAATTGTTAAATAAAATCACGATAAGCCATACATAGGGGTATAGACAAATGTGTCAGATAAGCATATCAGCCTGTTGAGGATAGTTTAATACTGTGGTGATGAAATAAACATCTGGTGGTTTCAAAGCGTTTTTTCATGTGATAAAAACGCTTTGTCAACATTGTATTTATAACTCATTTATTCTGGTATTATCAGGTAAGTAGAAACCTAATTTCATGAACTTTGACCTTTCATCACATGCTGTTGGTACTTTCAAATATCTTATCTGCCGATGCCGCAATAAAGCCTTGGTACAACCTGCCTGAATTAGTTGGATAGCGTTTAGCAAACTCATAAAAACAACTGGGAATTAAGTGGTTGACGTCACTGAACTCTAGATTAACCATCGGTGCCATGGTAGATGATTGCTCTAAATATTGTTCAGGCGTACCTTTGATGATACCGCCGGATTCATTCATCGCAAAACCATTGTCCAAAATAAAGGCATTTAAAGTCTGAATATCAAAGAAAGTACTCAGGTGATTGATCGAAACTGTGAAATGATTGGCCCGGTAACCAAAAGCAGCTGTCCAAGCGGCATATTCACTCTCTTGTAACAATAAGATGTAATCATCAAATGAAAGGTTCCATGGTCGTCCCGTATATAAAAAATCTTCTTCAAAAACCTCTTCGGGAGAAACCTGATCATCTATCTTTTGAACAACGGCCTGTAATTCATCTGAAAAAGATTCTGTGATTAATTCACTGATAAATATTTTAGGGTGACTGGGGTTTTCTTTATGCTCAAAGTGGTAAGCATTCAGCTGTTTGGCAGTGAAATCATAACTCCCTCGGTTCTCATAACCCATATCTTCAAAGATTTTAGACATGCGATCAATACCTAACTTTTCAGTGTTAAAGGTACGCATAGCTACATGATCATTAACCACCGTTTCTCCGCGAGCTTGCAGCTGGGCATGAATCGCATGTGCTTGTGGGTTGATGTCTGTGTATTGTTGCCAAAGATGTTCAAAAAATGTTTCTACAGTTTGCATGTTTGAGTCAGTTTTTTTCTAGGTGTAGGTATTATATGAAAAGGAGAGTAGAGTATTAAACCTAACTCACTTTTTTCTTCATTGAATTCATCTTTACATATTTAACCCTACAACTAAATACCACCCATTCAGGGTATCAAAAAACTCATATATCAAGGCGTGGTTTACAATTAACAGTTATTCTATTAATAAAAGCTAAAACGCAGAGACAAGGTGTTCTTACACCCTCCTTAACATGTTGATTCTATTGTTAATTATCTAAGCAAATTCGTCCTAGATATGGTTGTCAAACGACGATAACTTTTCGCTGATTCTTTCCTGAAGAGGCCTTACTTTTGGTGCTATGAACGAACTGGTTTAGACTGAATTGTATGGTATTTAGTCGCAGGGTTAATAATAACCATTGATGACCTTTTTATGTTATCTTATTAACTTTAATAACGAGGACAAAGGATCACATGAATCAGTTATTTTCAAGAATAGATCATTTAAACCACCCAAACATGTTTTTAAAAACTATATCGGTTTTATTCTTGTTGTTATTTAGTGTATTGTCATTTGCAGCAGATGTCCCTTATGTAAACTGGGAAAATCATCCTGTGCATGCATTAGATATCTCTGCTGATAAGAATCGCTTAGCTGTCGCTCATACTGCAGATAACCGTGTACAATTATTTGATATTTCTCAAGGATATCCAGTCCAGTTAGGTCATGTAAAAGTAGGTGTTGATCCGGTTTCTGTAAGATTTAAAGACAACAATGAACTATGGGTTGTGAACCACATTTCTGATTCAGTCTCAATAGTTGACTTTAATCAACGCATGGTTATAAAAACATTACAAACTGAAGATGAACCATTTGATGTGGTCTTTGCCAACAACAAAGCGTATGTAACTTGTTCACAGGTTAATAAGGTTTTGGTATTTAATAGCAATGATTTAAATAGTGATCCTGAGGTCATTGAATTAATGGCAGAAGACCCACGGGGCTTAACTGTTAATGCCGATGGCACTCAAGTCTATGTAGCAAGTTTTGAATCAGGCAATAAAACCACCATATTATCAGGCGGAATTGATGAGACTGAAGACACCTTAACATTCCCATTCAATCCAGTGAATCGAGTTTCAACACCATATGAAGGGGAAAACCCACCACCCAATGATGGCAGCAATTTTTCACCTACAATCAATCCAGAATTACCAACACCCCCTAAAGTTTCATTGATTGTTAAACAAGCCACTGATGGACGTTGGTTAGATGATAACAATAAAGATTGGACTGAATTCATTTCAGGGGAGCAGGCTTCTGTCTCAGGACGTATCTCAGGTTGGGAGTTATTAGATCACGATATTTCCGTGATTGATACCAACACCCATGAAGTCACATATGTCACAGGCTTGATGAATATTGGTATGGCTATAGGTTTTAATCAAGCGAAAAACCAAGTGACTTTGGTTGGTACAGACGCCACCAATGAAATTAGATTTGAACCAGTTCTTAATGGTAAATTCTTGCAAGTCAAAATGGGATCTGTCTCTGCCAATAATTTAAACAATCCGGGTGTTTTTGATTTGAACCCACATTTAGACTACGCTAATGAAACTGAACCTCAAGGAATTCGAGATCAATCAATCGGGGATCCACGCGGTATTGTATGGGATCAAACAGGTGAACTAGGTTATGTTAGTGGTATGGGTTCTGATAATGTAATTATTATCAATTCTTCAGCTGATAGAGTAGGGCTTATTGAAGTAGGGGAAGGTGCCACTGGTTTGGCATTAGATGATGAAAACAGGCGTTTGTATGTTTGGAATCATTTTGCTGCCAGCTTATCGGTGATTGACCTTGATATCAACACTGAAATCAACCAAGTCAAATTGTTTAATCCATTGCCTGAATCCATCAAGCAAGGTCGTCAGTTTTTATACAACACCCACGAAACTTCAGGACTTGGACAAATAGCCTGTGCATCTTGTCATGTAGATGGAAGAATGGATCGACTGGCTTGGGATTTAGGAGATCCTTCTGGGGAAATTAAAATTTTCAATCAAAATTGCCAAACCACTTCAAATTTAATCGACGCATCTGGCTGTTCGGATTTTCATCCCATGAAAGGCCCTATGATGACACAAACATTTCAAGACATCATTGGTAAGGAACCTTTCCATTGGCGAGGTGACCGTGATGGTTTGGAAGAATTTAATGGAGCATTCATGGGTTTGAATGGTGATGATGAACAGTTGACACCCACACAAATGCAACAGTTCAAAGCCATGTTAGCGACCATTACATTTCCACCTAATCCATTCAGAAATATTGATAACAGTCTTCCCACCAGTGTGGACTTGAGTAATCATTATACATCTGGTCGGTTTGAACCTGCCGGTATTTCATTGGGTTCAGGTAACCCTCAAAACGGCTTGGACCTATACAACAACAGCATATTAGACGGTGTATTCCAATGCGCCAGTTGTCATACGCTACCTACAGGTATGGCTGTAAACGGCCCTTTGCGTCCGGCTTTAATCAATCTGGATGTTGGAGGTCAAGTCATGCCACCTGGTCCCATGGGTGAAAATCACTTGGGGGTGGTCAGTGTAGATGGTTCTACCCAAAAAGCATTTAAAACACCTCAGTTGAGAAACCTATATGATAAGGTAGGTTTTGAAACTTCACGCAGCCAATCCTTGGCTGGGTTTGGTTTTTTACATGATGGGGCGGTTGACTCTGTTTCTAGATTTTTAAGTACAGGTGCTTTCAGTGTTAATTCTGATCAAGAAGTTGCTGATTTGGTGGCTTTAATGATGGCTTTTTCAGG
>CALLLZ010000503.1 GCA_938008005.1 uncultured Marinicella sp.
AGATAAGAAGCCCAACCTTTTCTTAGTTATAATGATTTTAAACTTTGAGGTAAACCTTCATTAGAGTTTTTACGTACATAAAGCGCTTGTTCAGACGCCCGCAGTTCATCCTCTAAGTTAAGCAGTTCATGACTGGATAAGAACTCACTCATATCACATGGTCAAGGTAGGAATTTCTTGACCGCTATAAGGCGCGAGAATACTTTGAATTTTCGTTTTAATCACTTCCATGTCCGAATCATCATTGAACTGAACACCAATACCTTGAGTACGCCCACCTTGAGACCCTTTAGGTGTAAGCCAAATAACTTTACCTGTGATAGGCATGCGTTCATCTTCATCTAAGGTTAATATCATAAAAACGTCATCACCCACTTTATAGCTTTTAGTGGTTTTAACAAACAAACCACCATTTGTTATGAAAGGCATATAACATTGATGTAATTCAACCGCCCCTTGAAGATTCAACGACAAAATGCCTTTTTTAGCCATTCCACCTGACAATGCCATAATTAACTCCTCTGATTGAACTGGTTTTTAATCTCTACCAACATAGACTCTAACAATAATTGGTCCTTAATCTGATTGTTTAAGTTTAGCATAAGTTGTTGTACCAATTCAGTCATTTTAATAATAATATGAATCACTTTGGGGCTTTTCTTGATTAATTTATTTAAAGGATGTGTGGCATAAATTTCATGTTGTTTTTGATTGAAAATAGACTTAAGCAACTGCAAAAAATACCTTTGTAACAAAGCCCAATTATTATTACCCTGATTTTCTATTATTTGTTTAGCTGCCACACTCACTGATGTATCTTGATTAAAAAACTCATACAAATAATCCAATTGAGTTTTAAAATCAATCATTTGATTTTCTTGTAACAATTTCAAAGTGGATATAGGTTGAAAATCACTTAAAGTCAAAGCATCTTGTACTGATAACTTCTCAGCATTTTCTTGACCAGGTTGATTCATCAACTCACTTTTTAACCATTCGTTTAACTTTATTTTATCGCCCACGTTTAACACCACATCCAATGAAACACAACGGCTTTTAATGGTAGGCATTAATTGGTGCTTTGAATTTGTAGAAAGAAACAGTATACCACGAGCCGGGGGCTCTTCTAAAACCTTGAGCAAGGCATTGGCTGCAGCCACATTCATACAGTCGGCTTGATTAATAACAGCAATTTTATAATCGGAGCAGTGCGGAGTTGATGTAAAAAACTCAGTTAACTTCCGAATCATATTGACTTTGACTACATTTTTTTCAGGTTCAACATTGTGTACATCCGGGTGATAGCCTTGTTTGTACAAGGTACAATTTTGACATTTACCGCAATGCCCTACACTGACTTGCCGACACACCAAATCTGCAATAATCTGATTCAACAACTCAGCTTTACCCATCCCATCTGCACCATTTACGATCACTGCTTGAGGCTTATGATCATGGCCGATAGCCGCATTCCATTGATCTATATGCTTATCCAACCAAAAATAATTCATACCTTTAATAAATCCGATTTAAAGTCCCTCAATACATTTTCAATCTGTAACTTTACGGCATCAATGGATAAATTGGCATCAATCACTTTGATCCGATTTGGGTATGCTTTAGCCCTTTGCATGTAACCACTGCGAATGTTTTCAAAAAACCGCAAATTCTCTTGTTCAATTCGATCTTTTTCTGAACGTCTAGCCGCCCTTTCAAGGCCCAACTCAGGGTCAACATCCAACAATAAGGTTAAATTAGCCTGGGTATTACCAACCACCAATTGTTCTAAATATTCAATCGTCTGCCATTGCAAACCACGCCCCCAGCCTTGGTAGGCATAACTGGCATCAACAAATCGATCTGAAATCACCCACTGACCAGCTGCTAACGCAGGTCTAATAACTTTAACTATATGTTCATTACGTGCAGCAAACATCAACAACAATTCGGTTTTCGCTTCTAAATGATCACTGTGTAACAACAATTCTCGGATCTGCTCAGCATTACCTTCACCTCCCGGTTCACGGGTTTGAATGAAAGGCACCTGCCAATCTTCAAACAAGGCAGTAATGACATTCATCGCTGTACTTTTACCAGCCCCCTCAGAACCTTCAAGACTAATAAATTGTGCCGTTAATTGATCCATGTACCTTATAAACCCTTCAGATATGCTGTTACTGCCTTTTGGTGTTGTTCATAGGTTTCACTGAATGTATGACCGCCCTTGTTATTAGCAACAAAAAACAATTCTTTACCCTTGTTTGGGTGTGCAGCCGCCTCAATGGATGCGGCACTGGCCATGGCTATTGGTGTTGGCGGTAGTCCCGTACGTGTATAGGTATTGTATGGCGTATCAGTTCGTAAATGTGCCGAAGTAATATCACCTGCATAAGCTGAACCCACTCCATAAATCACGGTTGGATCAGTTTGTAATTTCATGCCTTTTTTCAACCTGCGATGAAATACTCCAGAAATGATATTACGCTCACTGGGTTGGGCCGTTTCTTTTTCAATAATTGAAGCCAAAATCAGTAATTCATAAGGGGATTTAACAGCAATATTGGGGTCTCGATTTTCCCATGCCCTCTTTAAAACGGTTTTCAAATCAAGATGAGCCCGTTGTAACACATCTAAATCAACATCACCTTTTGTATACTGATAAGTTTCTGGCAAAAATTGACCTTCAAAATTACCTTTTTTAAAACCGAGTTTAAGTTTTAAATCACTGTCGTTAATGTCTTCCAAAACCTGTTTCAACGGACTGGATAAAAACTGTCGTTTGATCTGTTGCCATTGATGTCCTTCAACAATAGTGATGCTATAAGTTTTAACCTTATTGTTATCTATGTAAGTGACCAGCTCCCTAGGTGACATGGCTTCAGCAATTTCAAATTCACCAATTTTTATACTATTTTCCAGTTGATTTAACCGCCCCATCAACTTCCAGTTGAACTCATTACCCTTGCCGCCATTTTCGTGAACCAATTGAATAAACTGCCCGTAACTGCTGCCTTTATCAATGTTTAAAACCACTGGTAGCTCTGTAAAAACAGGCTCTATAAGAAATTGTTTGTATTGTTGATACATATAAGTAGCAGCGCTCAAAATCAGCACGACAAGTATTAACAGACAATAAACAATAATTTTTTTCATGATTTAAACAAAATATCCCATCGAGCTGCTATTTTATCGTGAATATCATGCTTTGTGCCAAACCAAATGCATTGTTTTCCATATCGTTCAATCGAAGCTACCAACCTAAAACCACGAATAGAATTACAAACCATCATGCAATCATATTCATTAATATCGTCAACCTTAATATGCTGAGCACTCACTTCATGGGTATCTTTTAGCCATTGTAAAGCCACACCTTTTACACCTGACTTGTCTAATTTTGGAGTGAACAAACCACCATTTTTAATCAACACAACATTTTGATAACTGGTTTCAATAATCCTATTTTTATCATCCACAATCAGTAAATCATCAAAACCTTGGTGATGATTCAGGTCTCTAGCCAACATCACTTGCTCTAAACGACTCAAATGTTTGATTCCCGCTAACATAGGCTGGCGGGAAATACTTTTCTCTGACAGCATTATTCTCAATGGTGTGACAGCGCTAGTTTGAGGCAGTTCTTCAAGCGTCAATAACCCTTCGATCTCAGCAGTTAATGGGGTATATGTTCGGGCTTGATTGGCTCTAAAAACCACTAACTTAAGAATGGCATTTTGGCTTACGGAATTTTTTTTTGCCAGTGCTTTCTCGATATTTGAACGATCAAAGCCATTAAGTTCTAACTTGCCTAAGCCCTTTGCCAATCTCTTTAAATGAAAATCTAACAATGGAATGCGACTTTTATTTAAACGCATGGTCTCAAACAAACCATCACCATAAGACAATGCACGATTTATCCACTGTTCTGGGTTGTAAATATCAAATGAGGCAGCTATGATCATTGCTTTGACTCTTGGGAGTTCAATTCATTAAGGTCGGATGACGTAATACTTAGCGCACTAATCAAGCCTCTGGCTTTGTGCTTGGTTTCTTGTAACTCAGCTTTAGGGTCTGAATCGAAAACGATACCGGCCCCAGCATTAAACGTTATCTTACCATCACGCATGGCTACAGTTCTTATCAATATATTCAAATCGACTTGTCCATCATGATTAATATAGCCCATGCTTCCGGTATAACAACCACGATCTTTTTGTTCAATATCGCGAATCACCTCCATGCACCTTATTTTAGGGCAACCTGTGATGGTACCACCTGGAAACAACGCTTTGAGTACATCAACAAAGGTCGTATCAGGCTTCAACTGACCTCTGATAGTTGACACAATGTGATGAACATGCTCATAACTCTCTACCACCATTAACTCATCCACTTTCACAGTACCAATTTGGCATACTTTACCCATATCGTTGCGGCCTAGGTCAATCAACATGATGTGCTCTGCGCGTTCTTTGGGTGTATTGATTAATTCTTCAATCAAATCCAAATCAGCAGCTTCAGAAATTCCACGTGGTCGTGTTCCAGCTATTGGCCGAGTTTCAATAACGCCATCCCGAATACTGAATAAACGCTCTGGTGAAGAGCTTACTACAGCAAAATCTTTGATTTGTAAAAGACCGGCGAACGGTGCTGGATTAGTTGCTCTGAGTCTTTTCATCACAGCTGCTCCAGAAAGTGTTTCATCGGTAGTACAACTATAATGTCGAGACAAGTTAGCTTGGTAAATATCACCAGATTGAATCAGTACCTTGGCTTGAGTAACTGCGTATTCAAACTCTTCTCCAGGTGCTTGCTCTAACTGTATTAGCTCTGTACTGTCATTATCTGGAACCACTTCTTGATCAATATAAACTTGAATGGCATCAGCCACTGATTGAGATTCCGCAAACAACTTTGCTTTTTTAGTAAGGTGATCATATACAATCGCTCCTTGGCAATACAACGCAACTGCTAATGGCTGGCTAGCACAACTCAACAAGTGATTTAACTTAGGTTCAAGAAAGTAAGCTGATTCATACGAAAAATAAACCATCCAACCGAATTGAAAAGGACCTTTATTGGTTTGTTGGTCAACAACCTTTTTATTTACAGCTGCTTGACTCGGTACAACATCAATCGTTGCCAACATTTGATTGAACTGTTGTTTATCATAGGCCACCAATTCAGCACTGGGCGCTGCAAATAAAATATCATATCGGCCAATCTTTTTATTCAAAGATTGGCTTTCTAATATAGCTGGAAAAAAGCCTGGTTTTGCAGCACTTAATGCCAATAAATCAGGCTTTTTGTAGAGTAATTTCTCTATCAAATCAAATCACTAATATGAAATAATTGCTCATCGAGCCTTCAAAGCATTGAAAACCAGCGAACCATTGGTACCGCCGAAACCAAATGAATTGGAAATAACCACGTCAACAACAGTTTCTCTGGCCGTGAGGGGAACATAATCCAAATCACACTCAACATCCGGATCAACTAAATTAATGGTTGGAGGCAAAATTTGATCTTTGATTGCCATGGCGCTGAAAATAGCCTCTATACCGCCAGCTGCGCCCAGTAAATGGCCAGTCATCGACTTAGTTGAAGACACCGCCAAATCATATGCATGTGCTCCAAAAGCAATTTTAACTGCATCACTCTCACCTTTATCACCTTGTGGTGTTGAGGTGCCATGGGCATTAACGTAACTGAATTCGTTTGTATTAAAACCTGAATCATTAATCGCGTTTTTCATACACCGTGCAGCACCTTCTCCTCCGGGTGAAGGGGCCGTCATGTGATGTGCATCTGAACTCATACCAAAACCAGATAATTCTGCGTATATTTTAGCACCACGTTTTACCGCATGTTCATATTCTTCAATAACCATAACACCTGCGCCATCACCTAGCACAAAACCGTCACGACCTGAATTCCAAGGTCTTGAAGCAACAGTTGGCTCTTCATTATATGTAGACAACGCCTTAGCTTGTGAAAAACCTCCAATAGCTATTGGCGTTGATGCATGCTCGGTACCGCCACAAATCATCACATCCGCATCACCATAGACTATGGAACGTGATGCCATGCCAATACTATGAGTGGCTGAAGTACAAGCAGACACCATCGCTAAGTTAGGTCCTTTCAATCCATATTTGATGCTTAAATGACCAGATGCCATGTTAATGATGGTACTTGGAATGAAAAAGGGTGATATTCGCCTTGGACCCTTTGCCAGCCAAGTCTCAGTGGTGTTTTGAATACCTAAAATCCCCCCAATTCCTGCGCCTACATAAACACCAATTCTTTCGGCATTCTTTTCTGTGACTTCTAACCCAGAATCAGCAATGGCATCTTCACCAGCAGCCATGGCATAGTGAATAAAAGGATCCATCTTCTTGGCATCCTTATTCGATAAGTAATCGGTTATTTGAAAATTCTTAATTTCACCAGCGATTTTGGTAGCAAAATCAGTGGTGTCAAAATGGGTAATGGGTGCAATACCGCTGACTCCGTTAACGATATTATCCCAAGCTTGTTTTAAAGTGTTACCTACAGGCGAGACGATGCCCATACCAGTAACCACTACTCTGCGTTTTGTCATTATTTGTCCCCGTTTAATAAGCCTAGTTAAGGCCTGTATAAACTCGAAAAGCCACGATAAAATCGCAGCTTTTCAATAAATTCACTGTGCAAAAAGATCAGGCGTTTTCAGTCACGTAATCAATGGCTTGTTGAACTGTAGTAATTTTTTCAGCGTCCTCTTCAGGGATCTCACATTCGAACTCTTCTTCAAGAGCCATAACTAACTCAACTGTATCCAATGAATCAGCGCCCAAGTCATCGACGAAAGAAGCTGAGTTGCTTAATTCCGACACTTCAACATCCAAGTCCAATTGTTCAACAACGATTTCTTTAACTTTGTTTTCTACGTCACTCATTTTTAGTGTTTACCTATGTAAAAAGCATATTGTATGCAAGGTTTATAAAATATTCCACCCTTAAATATAGGTGGCCAAATGTTTATCAAGGCTTGGTAGTAAATTTGTTTCAAACGTCTGTTTGATTAGATGCCAATACCAACAAGGCACGAACCATTTATCAAGACATGTACATACCACCATTAACATGTAGAGTTTCTCCAGTAATATAAGCCCCTGTGTCAGAAGCCAGAAACAGCACAGCATTCGCTATATCTTGCGTTGATCCTAAGCGCTTCAACGGCACTTGTTGCATCAAACCTTGTTTTTGCACCTCATCTAGTTCATCGGTCATGTCAGTTTGAATATAACCAGGAGCAACCACATTAACAGTGATTCCTCGTGACCCGACCTCCCTAGCCAGTGACTTTGAAAAACCTAACATACCAGCTTTAGCAGCAGCATAATTACTTTGGCCAGGATTACCTAAATCGCCAATCACTGAACCAATGTTAAT
>CALLLZ010000504.1 GCA_938008005.1 uncultured Marinicella sp.
TCTTATAAAATGACTTGATACTTGCATCTATTGATTATGTCCTTACAATCTTCACCATGAATACGCACAACAGCCAACTTAGCTTAAGGTATGTAGATGCCAAAGGATTAACTTGTCCAATGCCTTTGGTGCTGTTAAAAAAAGCCATGGCCGATAGGTTGCTCGGAGATTGTGTACGCATTGATGTTACAGATATTCATGCAGAGCTAGATTTTGAGATTTGGTGTGAACGCTTTGGACATAAACTGGTAAAAACCAAGGTGGTCGGTGATACTCTGACCTTTGAGGTGACCGCGGGTGCTGTATAAGTGGTGAATATGAGCAAGGCTTCAGCCAGTCAGTTTTCACATCAGGGTTTCTAAGGGGCCACGCCTAAACTTCAGGTTCCAAAGAAATGCCAACAAGGTTGCCATGACACAAAATAGCAGCGCCGTAAATAAAGCCTGTGTGGTGGTTTGGTTATTGATTTGGCCTAAATTTTCTAATGTTCCCATACCAAGCACAATATGGGCTATATACCAAGTGAGTGTTTGGCGGCCAACAGGCGTAAATATTGCCAGTATTTTGTGGCGTTTCAAGATCGGCTCCATCAGTAAACAAAGTCCCGTGACTGCAACAGCCAGGCTGCCTGCGGAAATTAAATACAAGGGCATGGGGGGAATGGGTGTTGTTGTAAATAAGACAGCGGCCTCGGGATCTATTGTAGAGAATAGAGTACCTAGCCTGTTAGCCAACCAAGTTGAGCAGAAAAATACCGCCAAGCCGATCACCAACATATTGCTTTGAGTCCGCACAGATTTTAATGTGATTCGGCTTAATATGATGCCCAAAATTAAAAAACTCAACCAAGGGATGACTGGATGCCAACCATTAAAAAATAGGTTTCGAAAAAAACCGCTCACTGACCAAAAGTCTTGATAATGGAGGTTAGCCCAGTCCCAGCCCTGGTCGTAGTTATAAAATACAGCCATCAACACAAAATCCAAAACCAGCCCAAAGATGACGATGGCTAAATAACGGTTTGGAAGTGGCAACAGCAAGACACCAAATAAAAAATAAAAAGCATAGTAATGGATGATGTCAGCTTGAAAAATAGCTGCATTTAATAGACCTAAGGTCAGCAGAAAAATGAAGCGTTTGATGGTCAGTCTAAAAGTGTGTTCCCAAGGTTTATTCTTAGCTGCTAACCCAAACCCTATTCCTGCAAGTACGACAAATAAAGCCGCTGCACGGCCAGGTAATATACTTGCAACGCCTGAATCGTTGACCAGCAAAGGGTTGACCATTACCACATCAAAATTGACTATGACCATGCCTACTAAAGCAAAAAAACGTGCCAAATCCAAACCTTCTAAACGACCCATATTATTTCCCTTGTAAACCATTGATAAGCGTTTGCCAGGCCAGCTCAGTGGCTTGGTTGATGGTTGCTTGTTCAGTTCTGATCATCTCCCATGCAGCATGAATCATGTGGTCGTAAGTTTGCATGATCCAGCTGTTGGGTAGTTCAGGGTTAAATAAACCTTCAATCTTGGCGTGATTAACCACTTTACTCATGGCTTTATTTTGTTGTTTAAGTTTACGTTTAATTTTTTGGTTGGTTTGCCCGTGTTCTTGTGCAAGGAACCAATGCCGATTACCAAGGGGAATAATGGCTTTGAATATGTGTTCAAGAGCTGCTGAATAACTTTCACTGTGTTTACTGGCTTTATCAGCGGCAGCTTCTGTTTCATTGATGGCTTGAAGCACCAACACCTGGATTAAACCCTCTCGCCCAGAAAAATATCGGTGCAACGTTGCGCGCCCAACACCAGCGTGGGCAGCAATGTCGGCCAATGATGCTTTTGGGTTTTGATTAAGCAGTGAAAATGCCGCTTCAATGAGGGCGTTTTCCGTGGTTGGTCTGATTGATTTCATGAGACAATTATGTCTCGTTTGATACTAAAAAGTAAATGTGCTAGTCGTCATGATTCGATTTTCGTGTCAGTGAGGGTTTTTAGTGGTTAAAAATATGACAATGTCGACTGAAGAAAGTATTTAACTGGATTACATGTCTGTTTATTGGGTATAAAAAAAATGCCTGTGACTGACCACCATATCTTTAAATCAGTTCTAAAAATCCAGAACTCTAAATTAAATCAGAAAAGCAATTAATCACTTGGCCAAACCTGATCCAAGTCTTTTTCTATCTCATTATCGGCAATTTTTATTTTAATTAGTATGCTCTGTTGGATGACAGTCTTATCGGTGATGGTGATTTCGCAAGGTTCAAGCCATTGGTTTTTGTTTAACGCAACCCACATTTTTCCGTTAAGCTTGATCTGGCGTGACTTTCTTTTAAAGGTTTCTTCAAGGATAAAACCATCGTACCAAGTGCCTTGTTGACATAGGCCTTCTAGTGCAACACCTGCAAGATACTCAAAGCAACCGTTAAACGCAGGTTCTTCAGCTTTTTTTCCTTTGAGTAAGCAATGAAAGTGGTTGATGAAGTTAGTTTTTGTATAAGCCATTAACTTTAAAAAAGGTCACTGGCGATCCGTCGCCGATCCCGTTTATTTCAAAGCTGACTTAGAACCTTAAAACAGCTTGAATACGCTCTTGCACGTCTTCGATGCTGCCTTTGCCCAAAATTTCAGTGACGATGTTCTTTTCTTTATAAAAATCCCCAACTGGTGCAGTTTGTTCTTTATAGACATTCAAACGATTTCTAACCACTTCTTCTGTATCATCGGTGCGGCCTTCAATCTCAGCGCGTTTGGCTATTCGAGCCACCACTTCATCAGGATCTACTTGAATCAATAAAGCATGGTCTAAGGACATATTCAGCTCTAATAGTAAATCTTCTAACATTTCAGATTGGATTAAATTTCTTGGGAATCCGTCCAAGATAAAGCCGTTTACTGCATCGTTTTGAGTAATTCGTTCTTTAAGTATACCCAAAGTGATTTCGTCAGCTACCAAATCTCCTTTGTCCATGACTTCCTTGGCGGCCAGTCCCAAAGGGGTTTTGGCTGCTATGGCAGCTCTAAATAGATCCCCAGTAGAAACGTGAGGAATGTTCAATTTCTCAACTAATAATTTTGCTTGTGTTCCTTTACCGCTTCCAGGTGCACCCAGTAATACTATTCTCATATTTTGTTCTCAGTTAAATATGTTTTTCAAAAACCTCAGAATCGATTTCATGGTGATTCAAAATAAGACAGTCAGAGGTCATGCAATGGCTTGTAATATCAGTTAAAATTTACAGCCTAAACCATGTGACACAGTCACCTCAGGTCTTTGATCTAAAAAACGTGCTACAGTACACTTACAAAGCATTTTAGTCAATACGTACCAGCAAATAACCAAACAGGATTAAGTATATGTCGAAAAAAAATGCACTCTATTGTCAATCAGGCGGTGTAACCGCTGTCATCAATGCAACCGCTTGTGGGGTAATTCAAGCAGCTCGTAAAAACGAGGCCATAGGCACGGTGTTTGGTGCTAAAAACGGCATCATTGGTGTATTACGTGAAGAATTGGTTGATACAGTCCAACACAGCGATGCAGATATAGCTGCTTTAAGACACACCCCAGGCGGTGCCTTTGGTTCATGCCGTTTTAAGCTCAAAGACATGGAGGCTCAACGTGCTGAGTATGAACGTTTAATTGAAGTATTCAAAGCGCACAACATTGGTTATTTTCTTTACAATGGTGGCGGTGATTCATCAGATACGGCTTTTAAGGTTTCACAAATGGCCAAATCAAGAGGTCTGGATGTGACTTGTATTGGGGTGCCCAAAACCATAGACAATGATTTGCCAGTAACCGATACCTGTCCTGGCTTTGGCACCACCGCTAAATACATTGCGACATCAATTATGGAAGCCAGTTTAGATGTAGAGTCTATGTCAGAAAGTTCGACCAAAGTTTTTATCATGGAAGTGATGGGTCGACATGCAGGTTGGATTGCTGCAGCTGGTGGCTTAGCTGGAAAGAACCATGATGAGCCGCCACAAATTATTTTGTTTCCAGAAATCCCTTTTGATCAAAAGGCCTTTTTGGCGCGGGTGAAATGGTCGGTGGATAACCATGGTTACTGTTCGGTTGTGGTTTCAGAAGGGGTGAGGAACACAGATGGTAAATTTTTAGCCGATGCAGGAACAGTTGATGCATTTGGCCATGCACAGCTGGGCGGTGTTGCCGCTGTGATTGCACAAATTGTTAAGGATAATTTGGGTTATAAATATCACTATGCCATCAGTGATTATTTACAGCGCTCTGCCAGGCATTTGGCTTCAAAGACTGATTTAGAACAGGCCTACGCGGTCGGTGAAAAAGCCATTGAGTTGGCTGTGGCGGGTAAAAATTCGGTGATGCCTGTGATAAAACGCTTACAAGATAAGCCTTATCAGTGGGAAATAACCACCGCTGAGCTTAAGGATTTAGCCAATGTAGAAAAAATGTTGCCACGTGATTACATCACTGATGATGGTTTTGGTATCACTGATAAATGCCGCAGGTACATGCAACCATTGATTGTTGGTGAAGCTTACCCACCTTACAATGATAATGGGTTACCGCATTATGTGCGATTGTCACAACAGTTAGCGACAAAAAAACTGCCTGAGTTTAATATATAAATAAAGACATGATGATTGATAACAGCCTCAAAGAAAACAGCACGACAGAACAGATTAATATTGCAGTGATTGGACTTGGTTATGTTGGCTTACCTTTGGCGGTGGCATTAGCCGTTCACTATCCTGTTGTGGGCTATGACATCAACAGTGAGCGGATTGATCAATTAAAGAAACATCAGGATTTAACCCAGGAAGTTTCATCTGAAGAGTTAAAACAAACCAAACAGCTGACTTTCAGCGCCAATCAAACTGACCTAAAAGTTGCGAACTATTTCATCATTACTGTGCCAACGCCAGTTGATAGCAATAATACACCAGATCTATCACCTTTGATCAATGCATCAGAATTAGTAGGTTCCATCTTGAGTGAAGGTGATACAGTGATTTATGAATCTACAGTGTACCCAGGTGCGACAGAAGGTGTATGTGCCGAAATTCTGGCAGCTCAAAGCGGTTTGGTTTTAAATCAAGGCTTTTTCGTGGGATATTCACCAGAAAGAATTAACCCCGGAGATAAGATCAACACCTTGTCATCGATTGTCAAAGTGGTGTCAGGCTCCAGTCCAGAAACAGCGAGACGTGTGAATGCCTTATATGAGACGATCATTACAGCAGGTACCCATTTGGCCCCTTCAATTAAAGTTGCAGAGGCGGCCAAAGCGATTGAGAATACCCAACGTGATATCAACATTGCCTTTATGAACGAGTTGTCAATGATGTTCCATGAGATGGAGATTGATGTGCTTGAAGTGATAGAAGCAGCTGCGACTAAATGGAATTTTTTGAAATTTACTCCGGGCTTGGTTGGTGGTCATTGTATTGGGGTTGACCCTTATTATTTGATTCATAAATCACAAGAAAAAGGTTATTTCCCACAACTAATTACCACGGCTCGCCGCATCAATGAGAACATGAGTGCTTATGTGAGCGAACGTATTTTGAAATTGATGGCATTGCACCAGAAACATATTGTTTCGGCGAAAGTATTGATATTGGGTTTAACTTTTAAGGAAAACTGCCCTGATTTACGTAACACTCGGGTGGTTGAAATTATAGAGCAGTTACAAAAATACCATGCTCAAATTGATGTGTATGACCCTTGGGTTGACCAAGAGGCCGCAGCGGAAATTAATCAGCCACTTACCAATGATCCTGCGGCAGCGTCTTATGATTTGGTGGTATTAGCTGTGGCTCATGAACAATTTATCAATGCCAACCCTCGAGCGTACCTCAAAGCAGATGGAGTGCTTTTTGATTTAAAGGGTTTACTCCCTGAAGATTGGGTAGATGAACGACTATGACCTTTCTGGTCACCGGAGCGGCTGGATTCATTGGTAGTTATATCAGTCAACGCCTCATTGAGCAAAATTACCGAGTTATCGGAGTTGATAACCTCAATTCTTACTATGATGTGCAACTCAAGAAAGATCGCCTGAAATATCTGAAGTCGTCTTTATTTTCATTTGTTCAACAAGACATAACAGACACAAAAGCTATGGCAGATATTTTCAGCCAAGGCAGCATAAAAAAAGTAGTACATTTGGCTGCAGAAGCAGGCGTCCAACATGGTTCAGATCAACCAGAGTTATTTATCAACAGCAATGTCGTGGGATTCAATAATATCTTGGAAAACTGCCGAAAACATAAAATCGAGCATTTGGTTTATGCCTCAACAGCGGCTGTTTATGGTGATAATTCTGATTTTCCACTTTCAGAAAAAAGCAACTCAGACCGCCCACTTACTCTTTATGCCGCAACCAAAAAATCCAATGAAGTACTGGCTCACAGTTATGCACATTTATACCGTTTAACTATAACCGGCTTAAGGTTTTTTACTGTTTATGGGCCATGGGGTCGACCAGATATGGCATTGTTTAAATTCGTGGATAAAATTATAAACAACAGCCCAATTGAAATACATAATTATGGCAATCACACCCGAGATTTAATTTATATTGATGACTTGGTTGATGCCCTGCTTGCCATTTTAACCAAACCAACCGATACATCACAAACAATGGGGCACCAAATTTATAATCTGGGCAATCAAAAAGCCATCCAGTTAATGGAAATGGTTCATATTTTGGAGCAGAAATTAGGTCAATCAACAGCTCATGTGTTATTGCCGCTCCAAAGCGGGGAGATTAAAGATAATTTAGCGGATACAACCGCATTTATTGAGCGATATGGCGTTAAGCCTCAAGTGCAATTTGAAGATGGCGTTGACCGATTTGTAAAATGGTATCGTGATTATTACCCATCATCATGACGGATGAAATGCGTAAAATCATTCATGTTGATATGGATTGTTTTTACGCAGCCATTGAAGCCCGTGATTTTCCAGAACTCAAAGGCAAAGCAATTGCTGTAGGTGGACAGCCAAATAAAAGAGGTGTGGTGGCGACTTGTTCGTATGAGGCACGTGCTTTTGGTATTCATTCGGCCATGCCAATGGGGCAAGCCATTAAGAAATGCCCGCACTTGATCATTCAACCGGTGCGTATGTCGGTTTATCAAGAAGCGTCAAAAGGCATTAAAAATATTTTTGAAAACTATACTGATGTGATCCAACCACTTTCATTGGATGAAGCGTTTTTAGACGTCACAGGTTCGGAACATTGCCATGGTAGCGCCACTTTAATTGCACAACAAATCCGGCAGGATATATGGAATGAACACCAAATCACCGCTTCTGCTGGCATCGCACCCAATAAATTTTTAGCCAAGATAGCCAGTGATTGGAACAAGCCTAATGGTCAGTTTGTGGTGACACCAGATGCGATAGATGATTTTGTTAAAGACTTACCAGTCAAAAAAATTTATGGTGTGGGTAAAGTCACGGCCAAAAAAATGCATGATATGGGTATCGATAGCTGTACCGATTTACAACAGTTGAACCAGAAGCAATTGCAACAACGTTTTGGGGTGTTTGGTCGTACTTTATATAACCTGTGTCGCGGTATTGATGACAGGCCAGTTCGAACGCACAGTGAACGCAAGTCAGTCAGCGTTGAGGACACTTTTTTACATGATTTACCTGACCTGTCAGCCTGTATGGAAGAAGTTCAGCGTCTCTATGATATGCTACTTACACGCCATGAACGCGCTATGACAAGGCAAAAAGAACACAACTTATCAGGACAAAATATCGAAATCAAAGCCCTGTATGCCAAACTTCGTTTCCATAATTTCCAAACCACCACTGCCCAACAAATACACCCAAACCTAGATTTGAAAGTTTATCAGCATTTAATAAAAACAGCTTGGCAGCGACAAGCCAAACCAGTGAGGTTATTGGGTTTAGGTGTTCAATACCAGAAAGCTGCGGATATTGAACAAATTGATTTGGGCTTTTGATGTTTAGTTTGCTCCATTTCAACTAAATAGAAAACCCAAAACATATAGCTTAGCTAAACTATCCGTCGCCCTCGGGTTTGATTCAAACCGCACTTACTTAAGGCATAACATGTAGATAAATATACCAATGATTATCTAGTGAAGATTGTATGGTTTTTTTATGGAAATAGATT